>CAMZLW010000001.1 GCA_947311785.1 uncultured Ignavibacteriales bacterium
GTCGATGTGTAGGTTTTGGTCTCAGTTTTTTTATTTATCTTTTGTATAAACATCTTGGCTACTAATATACAACAATATAGCTATACAATCAAGTACAAATGCGTCATAGGTAAAATATTCTTAGCCACACTATTTTGAGTGATTTGGTCTAACATCTTGTCTTTATTGAACTTACAACGTTTTTGACCGAAATTCTTGCGGAACTTCCGTTGAAAGAGAGAGATGGGGGCATTTTATGAGTTCTAATAGAAGTTCCAAAAGTAATTTTAAATTTACGGTGTGTTTATTACACGGAACACTTAGGTAAACTTAGAGAGCATAGTACACCGCAGTTTAGCATTACGCATTTTATTGGGTTATGGGAAGACCTCTTATAAATCTTCAATTTGAATTGAAGCAATATCTCCATAAATAATTGTGGTAAGAAATTCATCTTTTAAGTTGTAGAGAATTGAAATACGTTCTTCTTGGTTGCTAATAGCTTTAAAGAGTATTTGCTCTGCCAACCTAATATTTTGATATTTTTTATAATTAATATTGTTAGCTCTAACAAAAAGGTCCAATAAAACTTGAAGAGCCCCCTCATCTAATGAGTAGTTATTGTTATCGGCTAAGTTAGCAGTAATAGATAGTAACTCACGTGGTGAGTAATCTTCAAACAACAGTGTATCACTAAATTTAACATTAATGAAATTATTTGAATGTGAAAATATTTCCATCTCGTCTCTTGTTCCAGAAACAATAATAACAAATTCACCCAAATACATATTTGAAAAATAAGCCAAGCTATCAAATATCATTTCGCCTAAATTTTCTTGTTCAAACAAAGATGAGGGATTTTCGATGAACAGTATGCCACCCAGAGATTTATGAACATAGCTCTCAATCTTTTTTCGTGCATGGTCGCTATTGGCTACAATAAGTTCGCTACCTTTAACATATGTAACTTCGCCATTTTTTAAAAAATTAAGCTCTTTGTAAATATATCCTAAATAGGTTGCTATTGTTGAAGTTCCTGAACCATGGTTTCCAATAAACAACGAGTTTAGATTTCTGTTCATGTTTTTTAAACCACGTTCTTCCCTTAGCTTTCCTATTTGAAGTGCTTTAACTTGTTTAAAAATTTGCTCTTTAACGGATTTGTGCCCAACTAAACTTTTTAATTCGGTTAGAATTTTTTCTATAGTGTTCTCTTTTTCAACTTCTATGTGTTGTGGTTTTTTTTCTTTTTCGAGAAACTCAAAAATATCTTCTAAAATAATTTTATCAACATCCTCTTTGTTAGATTCATCAGCAATTCTTAGTAGCTGATTCTTTTTTGTTTTTTCTAATAAATTTCTAACTATTCTGGCATTGCCAAAGTGTTTATCGCGTTTAGAATAAATTATTTCAAAGTGTGTGTTAAGTGCTTCCTCGGCTTCTGATGTTAGTTCTAGATTCAACTTTTTAATTGAAAATTTTGCAATTTTCATAAGTTCTTCTGGAGTGTAGTCTTCAAAGTGAAATGTTTTTGTAAATCGCGATTTCATACCAGGGTTACTTGCAATAAAATCCTTCATCTCATTTGTGTAACCAGCTGCAATTACAATAAATTTACCTCTATCATCTTCCATCCTTTTCAGAAGTGTATCAATTGCCTCTTTGCCAAAATCGCTACTACTATTGCTGGATGTAAGTGCGTATGCTTCATCCACAAAAAGGGTTCCACCCATTGCAGAGCCTATTACCACAGTAGTTTTTTGTGCCGTTTCACCTACATGAGAGCCAACCAAACCAGAGCGATCTACTTCAATTAATTGTCCACTAGGCAGAATTCCAAGAGCCGCATAAATATTACTGATGATACGTGCCACAGTAGTTTTACCAGTGCCAGGATTTCCGAGAAACAAAATATGATCGCCAAATTTATCTTTTACATTTACACCTTGCTTAATAAAATATTTAACAAGCTTTACTAAATCGGCAACTTCATTTTTAATTGTCTGCAATCCAAATAGGCTATTTAGTTCGCTCAATGCAACCGAAAGTGCCTCTTGGTCAATTGGAAGTTGAACATCCAAATTATCTTTTTTATAAAGTGTGTGTTTAATATCGTCGAGTATAAATGTTGAAAGTAGTTCTTTGGTTTTCTCTTTTTCTTTAGTGTTTACAAGGCGCTTGCTAATTTGAATTTTTAGTTTTTCAAATACTTGCATTATTAAACGTGCATTTCCAAAAGAAGCATCTCGCTTACGATAAAGACGAGTAAACTCTTTTTTCAATTCCACTTTTGCTTCCTCTTCAATTAAATACTCTTCTTTAGTAATTGCGTTACTAAAAATTTCCAAAAGTTCATCTGGCACATAATCTTCAAAAGTAAAGGTATGGTTAAATCGCGAATTTAATCCTGGGTTAGATTCAATAAATGTATTCATCTCTTTTGGGTAGCCCGCAACAATAACAACAAACTCTCCTTTTTTATCCTCCATTCTTTTAAGAAGAATATCAATAGCTTCTTGTCCAAAGTCTTGACCGCCACCACCTTTTTTTACAAGCGTGTAAGCCTCATCAATAAATAGTATGCCGCCCATTGCATCTTGAATTAGCTTGTCGGTTTTTTGTGCAGTTTCGCCAACATACTGCCCTACAAGGCTTGAGCGGTCAACTTCAATTACATGTCCTTTTTCTACAATTCCCATTGCTCTAAAAATTTCGCCCATTAAGCGTGCAATTGTAGTTTTTCCTGTTCCAGGATTTCCAAGAAAAACGGCATTAATAGAAAATTTCTTCCCGCCACTAAGTCCTTTGCTTTCACGCTCTTGCTGGAATTTAAGATAATCGATAAACTCTTTAATAGCATATTTTATACTTTTGAGTCCAACAAATTTATTTAATTCTTCAAGCAATTCTTTAAGCGGTCTGGCAGGAGGAAGTTCTGGAGTAGTTGCTTGGGGTTCTTCTGCTGGAACAGGTGGTTCTGCATTTGTTTTGTGGTTCTCTTGTTTCTTCTCGGTTGTTAAGTTTTCACTATCAATATAAAACCACTTTTCGGCAACTTTAAAATTTTCTATATATATGTCAACTTTACCTTGTCCAACTTGCCAGTTGGCTTCGGCAGTTTGGGTAAAAATAACTGTATCCCAATCCATTGGAACTTTTAATTTGAAGTTGTTTTTATATACTTCATAATCATTTAAATACCAAACTACTTGTGCGTTGTATTCGTTTTCAGTTATATCAAATTGAAGATTTTCAAAAATAATTTCTAATCCAACATTATCTAGATTTGCAATACCCAATTGTTCGTAGTATGTTCTCTTCCCAAGCGTCTCTTCCTCAGTTTTATTAAACACTTTTAGTGAAAAAACATCTACTTTTTTATTTCCAAAATAAGTAGAATTTGTTTTCTTTCTGTTATCAATTGGTGCAATGGTTTTAGTAGGTCTTTTATCTTCAACAACTGTATTTTCATCAACCACTGCAAATTCATTTTCTAATTCTTCTGCAATGTTTTCTTGTGCTTTTTGCTTTTTTAATATTTTTTTGTAAATAACATTAAACTGTTTATTCCCTTTTAATTTAGTTTCAAGTTTTTTAGCTTTATCAAGAGCTGGCTTAAACTGAAACGAATGGAGCAATCCTTCAAGTTGTATAAGTTCAGCATCTGTATGAAAATTTTCTAATTTTTTATTATTTAATATTAGGTTAGAAATTAAATTAACAAACCAAATGTCTTTGCTCTTTAGTGCTGAAGTGGCACTATCAAAATATTTTTGAAGATTCTTTTCGGATATTTTCTTCTTCTCTGTTTTTACTTGATAAGCCAAATGGAGCAACTCTTTTATATCATCAGCTTCTTCACGTAAAGATGAATCGATAAACATAGCATGTTCAATTAACTTTAATGCTTCTAAATACTTTCCTTTGTTTGCATCTAAACGGGCATACTGCATGTATGAATTTCCTAAAAATCTTTTTTGACTTTTAATTGAAAAATTAAAATCGTCTGCAGCACCATCAATAATATTTAGGCGTAATAAAATTTTTGCACGCACCATTTTAGATTTTGTGCTACTGCCGTTTAGCTGTAATGATAAATCGGCATACTCAAGAGCCTTAATTGGATATCCACTTTCGAGCAATGCCCATGCAAGAATTACGGCGGCTTCACTATTATTGGGGTGGCTTTTAAAAATTTTTTTTGCGTTGGATAAAGCTAATCTGCTTCTGCCATTCCAGAGGTGATTGTAGGTCTCGTTAACTATTTTATGAAAATCTATTTGACTCAATGCTTCATCCAAAAAAACTATTTTTTTATTAAAGTTAAAATAATAATAATTATTATTGAATAATCGAAAATTGTTAAAGTATTTTAAATACACTTTACTAAAAATAATTTTCAATACAATTATAATTGTTAGAGATATAAATTATGATGCAAACAAAAGTAACAGAGTTATTTAAAATTAAGCACCCAATAATTCAAGGCGGAATGGTTTGGGCTTCTGGATGGAAATTAGCATCGGCAGTTTCAAACAGTGGTGGCTTGGGTTTGCTCGGTTCGGGTTCTATGAAGCCAGACTTACTACAAGAGCATATCAAAAAATGTAGAGCTGCAACAAGCAAACCATTTGGAGTGAATATTCCACTACTCCGTAAAGACTCAGATGAGCTTGTTAAAGTTACAATAGAGGAAAATGTAAAAATTGTTTTTACCTCCGCTGGAAATCCTGCAAAATATATTAACATATTAAAGCAAAACAATATTACAGTTGTTCACGTTGTATCAAATCTTAAGCAAGCATTAAAGGCTGTGTCTGTTGGGTGTGATGCAATTGTTGCCGAGGGTGTTGAAGCTGGAGGACATAATGGCGTTGATGAAATTCCGTTGGCGAGGTTAATTCCACAAATAGTTGGCGAAGTAAAAATTCCAATTATTGCTGCTGGAGGAATTGCAAATAAATCTGGAATTGAAAAAATGTTTTCACTCGGTGCAGACGGCGTGCAGATTGGAACTTTATTTGCCTCTGCTATTGAATCATCTGCTCATATTAATTACAAAGAGGCAATTGTAAATGCAACAAAAAATAAAACAACACTTTTCTTCAAATCAATTGGACTAATACGAGCAATCAAAAATTCATTTACAGAAAAAGCGATTAAACTTGAAACTAAAAATGCCACAAAAGAGAAATTGCACGAGCTACTTGGAAACAAACGAGAAAAACTTGGAATTTTTGAAGGCAATTGCAAAGAGGGAATTCTTGAAGCAGGCACTGGGGTTGAAAGCATTAACAAAATTAAATCTGTTAAGGAAATATTTGAAGAGTTATAGTTTTCAAATCCTTTTATTCAGATGTTTGTGCCTTTTGGGGAAATATTCTTTATAAATTGAAACAATAAACATTAACAATAAAACTATTGCAAATTTTATAATGGTATATATATAAACATTTCCTCATTAATCTAGAGCCTTTACCTAGAACATCAAAATGAAATGGAACTATGCCAAATATAGATTTCAAAATATAGTAACTGCCTTAATTACAGCCTAAAAAGTATTTGTGCAAATTACAGTTTAGTCAACAAGTCCAAAATTATTAAGTAGGTTTTTCTGTATAAATTTTGAGTATATTTTTACCCAAAAATATGATTTTTCGGTAGTGGTAAAATACAATAGAATAAAAAAGAGAAACTACTTGCTCAGTGCATGCAATATTTTACGATAAAAACATGAGCAAACTTTTTGCATGGGTAAAGAGTTGGAAAAATGATTATGGAGGACTTAAAAGAAAATGTAAAAATCACTATGAAAAGCATGAGACGAGTACAGAATAAATAGCGCATCTCCAATTCTTTATTCATTTTTTTTAAATAGTGAGTTAACTTATTTCATAACGCTACAAGATTTCCAGTAAAATAGATGGGAATGACAAAGTGCAAGAATGAAGGCTGTCAAAACAAAACAATTATGAAACAAGAAAACATGAAAATAACAAACGCATGGATTTCTCAAATAGTGGATGAATCAATCAATCCAATATTTGGAGATATTTTAATTGAAAATGGAAAGATAGCATCTATAATTGAGCATAGTTCCACGACTCCCACATCTACAAGTGATAAAAGTGTAATTAATGCTGGTGGACGAGTTGTAACAATTCCATTAGTTAATTTTCACGACCACATCTATTCTCGATTGGCAAAAGGCTTACCAATAAAGGGTAACATGTCAAATTTTCAAAATATTCTTAAAAATCTTTGGTGGAAACTTGACCTCGATTTAGATTTGGATATGGTTAGGGCATCGGCACAAATGGCTGTGTTAGAATCTATACGCAATGGAGTTACCTACATTTTTGATCATCACGCTTCGCCCAATAATACTGCAGGAAGTTTATCAACAATTGCAAATGTGCTTGAGAACACTGGTCTTTGTGGGGTTTTGTGCTTTGAAACTTCTGATAGAAACGGGAACGCCCTTTCACAACAAGCAATTGATGAGAATAAAAATTTCTTTTTGAACAATTCAAGCAAAAACATAAAATCTTTATTCGGTTTGCATGCTTCATTTACGGTTGAAGATAAAACGCTTGAGCAGATATCTGAGTTTTTAAACATCCACGATGTTGGTATTCACGTTCATCTTGCAGAAGATAAATCCGATACTGAAATAAGCAAAAAGAAATTTAACAAAACCCCAATTGAAAGATTTAAAGATTTTAAATTGCTCAACAGTAAGTCAATAGTAGCACACGGAATACATTTAACAGAAAATGATTATAAGATACTCGAAGAGTCTGGTGTAGCACTCGCTTATAATTTAGATTCAAATTTGAATAATTCTGTTGGGTTACCAAACTTTAAAATGGTTTCTAACTCAACAACCGTTCTTGTTGGAACCGATGGAATGCACGCCAACATTGCCAAATCGTTCAAGCAACTATTTTTACAGCTCCGTAATTCTGGGTTTTCGTTTGATGATGCTTTTAGTTTTATGATTAACTCATATTTTAATCAACATAGATTTGTGAAACAATTTTTTCAAGATTTCACATCACTAAATATTGGCGATAGAGCCGATTTAATTGTTTGGGATTACATTCCGCCAACTCCATTTAATAAAGAAAATTTTTGGGGACACTATTTATACGGTGTTGTTGAGCGACCGGTAAAAACAGTAATTCAAAATGGAAAAGTTTTAATGAAAGATTTTAACCTTGTAAATATTGATGAAACAAAGATAGCTTCAAAAATATTTGAGCAAGGGAATAAATTATTTAACAACTTCGGAAGTTAGTGATGGATTCAATCTTTGAGGTCATCATTATAAAAAGAGATCTCATACCGAGCATTTTTTGTGAAACAACCTACATAAGATTGCTATCCCTACAAAATGAATTCCGCCTACAATATTGGAACATGTCGGGACAAGCTCTCTTATCGAAAATTGTAAAGTTTTTAAACTTCAATATTCGGCATTCTTTATTCGTTTTTTTTAATATTGAATTATGAACATCGAACAAGGAATCGTGAAGGTTTCGTAATTTAGATAGAATTTAATAAAAAGAAGGAAACACTATGACAATAGCAGAGCAAATAAATGCAAAGGCAAAAGAGTATCGTAATTATACGGCCGAGAATTTATCACGCATAATTAAAATGAAATCCTTAAGCGGTGGCGAGAAAAATGTAGCTTACGCAATAAAGGAGATGATGGATGAAGCTGGTTTTGATGAAGCCAGAATTGATGGGCTTGGAAACGTGATTGGTAGAATTGGAAATGGAAAAAAAATTATTGCTATTGATGGACACATAGACACAGTTGACTTAGGGAATTTAGATAACTGGGATTTTGACCCACTCAGTGGAGAAATTGAAGATGGATTTGTTCACGGTCGTGGAACAGTTGACCAAGAAGGTGGACCTATTGCAGCAGTTACTGCTGGACGAATTCTGAACGAAATTGGAATCCCAGAAGACGTAACTTTACTTGTTACAGGAACAGTAATGGAAGAAGATTGCGATGGACTTTGCTGGAAATATATTGTTGAAGAAGAAAAGATAAAACCAGATTGCGTTGTTATCACTGAACCAACAAACATGAACATCTATCGTGGGCATCGTGGAAGGATGGAAATTGCAGTTTCATTCTTTGGAATTTCATCACACGGCTCTGCTCCTGAACGTGGAAAGAACGCTATTTATATGGCTTCGAGAGCTGCATTGGAAATTGAAAAGCTAAATGAGAATCTTGCTGATGATGAATTTTTAGGTAAAGGTTCAATTACTATTTCTGAATTTCAATCTAAATCCCCTTCTCTTTGTGCTGTATCCGACTTTGCTCGTTTGCACTTGGATAGACGCTTAACTTGGGGTGAAGATCGCAAATTAGCTCTTAGTCAAATTGAAGAGATTGTAAAAGATATGAATGCAAAAGTAGAATTATTGGAATACAATGAAACTGCTTACACCGGGTTGCAATACGGGATGGAAAAATATTACCCAACATGGAAATTAGAAGAAGACCATCCCCTTGTTAAAACTGGCGTTGAGACATACAAAGATTTATTTGCTAGCAAACCAAAAGTAGATAAATGGACTTTCTCAACAAACGGTGTTACAATACGTGGATATTATGATATTCCAACAATTGGATTTGGACCAGGAAACGAAGTGTTAGCACACGCACCAAATGAGAAAGTTCCAATAGATGATTTGGAACGTGCATCGGCGTTTTATGCAATGTTTGTAATGAACTATTAACCAAAGATTAAGCACAACCATTTTACTGGTTTCAAAAAAAGTTAAAGCTCATTAATGAAACTATAATCATTTAATTAGGACTTATTATGAACAAAATAAAATATTTATTGTTGATGTTATTATCATCAACACTATTTGCAAGTACAAATATAATTGAGAAAAATGGATTGAAATATTTCTCTGATGTTGTAGTTCTAAAATTTAAAACGGAGCAATCCATTTCAAACAAGCGTATATTGAACAAAACACTTTCAAAACAATTTGCGAGTTTTGGAGTTTTAGAAATTGAAAAATATTTTAGCCCAAACAATGAGAGTGAATATACCACACTAAGCAATATTTATCGTTTGAAAATTAGCTCCCCCTATAATCCGGTTTACGTTTCATCAAAGTTGGCAAGGCATTCCGATATTGAATGGGCTGAACCCCTTTATTTACGCGAGGTTGTTCACACACCAAACGACCCAAGTTTTAATAATCAATATGCACTTGCAAAAGTTCAAGCCGAAGCTGCGTGGAATATTAGCAAAGGAAATTCAAGCATTGTTGTAGCAATTGTTGATTCTGGTGTGGATTGGAATCATGATGATTTAACTGCAAATATTTGGAATAACTCCGATGAAGTTTTGGACGGTACTGATACCGATGGGAATGGATATATTGATGATATTAGAGGCTGGGATTTTGGCGGTCTTGATGGAACACCAGATAACGACCCAACCGAAGATTCTCCTACACACGGCACCCACGTTGCTGGTATTGCAAGTGCTGTAACCAACAATTCCATTGGTGTTGCTGGGCTTGGTTATAACATTAAAATTATGCCCGTTAAAACTTCGCAACACGATGTTAGTGATGAAGTAATTTCTTACGGATATAAAGGAATTATTTATGCCGCCGATAACGGTGCAGATATTATTAATTGTAGCTGGGGCGGTTTCGGATATTCACAAGCAGAGCAAGAAGTAATAAACTATGCTGTTAGTAAAGGCTCTGTTATAGTTTGCGCTGCTGGCAACGATGGATTAAAAGATGTAATATTTCCTGCAGCTTACGATGGTGTTCTATCTGTAGGTAATACAAATAGTAGCGACCATAAAAGTGCTTCATCCAACTATGGTATAAATTTAGATGTTTGTGCACCTGGTAGTGGGATTTATAATACATGGCAAGGTTCCTCGTCGCCATACGCTACATTAAGTGGCACATCAATGGCATCCCCTTTAGTTGCGGGGCTTGCTGGATTAGTTATTGATAAATTTCCGAGCTATACTCCGCTACAAGTAATTGAACAAATACGAATTAATGCCGACAACATTGATGCAGTAAATCCTGGAAAAGAAAATATGCTTGGATCTGGAAGAATTAATGCTTTCAAAGCTTTGAGCAATACCAATTCAAAATCTGTTAGAATATTAAATTATAATTTTGTTGAAACAAGTAATCCAAATGAAATTTTAGAAAGAGGCGAAGAGGTTAAAATTGAAATAAATTTTACAAACTACCTAAATCCTATATCTTCATTTACTGCCGTGTTGTCAACGGAAAGTAGTGGTATTACAATTACTAATGCTAATTTTTCTACTGCTTCTCAAGGAACATTAGATCAGTTTAACAATGCACAAAATCCATTTAAATTTTTAATTAATGAAAATTCTGATGATGATGAAGAACTTATTTTTAAGCTCACTTATTCAGATGGAAGTTATTCCGATTTTGAACTAATCTCTGTAAATATAAATCCAACATATGTAACACAGGTTGGTAAAAATATTTCTCTCACAATTGCGAGCAGTGGCAATTTCGCTTTTAACGATTATCCTAACAATATGCACGGAAAAGGTTTCACATATATGCAGGGCGGAAATCTTCTTTTTGAAGCTGGGCTAATGTACGGAGTCTCTTCTACTAAAATAGTAAACAGCATACGTAGCAGTAATTCAGATATTCAGGATAATGATTTTAACATAATTGAAAAAGTTCAAATATCTACACATGGTACTATTGCTGATCAAGAAGCATTATCGGTGTTTGGCGAAAAGACCACAACACTTGGAATTGAAACAACACTAAAAACTTATTCCTTTTCCGATGCAGGTAATGATAGTTATGTGATTTTAAAATATCTTTTTAAAAATAACAGTGGTGTAAATATTTCTAATTTTTATTCTGGAATTTTCTTCGATTGGGATATAGACGAAGCTGGCTATGAGAAAAACAATACTAAATATGATTTGCAAAATAATTTCGGATACGTATATCACTCGGATAATGAATATCCACTAATTGGTATGGCTCTTTTATCTAATGGTACAGCGGGGTTTTACGGAATTACAAATGACGGTTCCGATGGAAAATTTGGTATTTACGATGGATTTTTAGATAAGTCTAAATGGTTAGCTCTTACTAGTGGATTAAACAAAACCGATACAGGACCCAAAGATGTTTCGTGTGTAATTTCATCAGGTCCATTTACTATTGATGCAAACTCAACATTGGTTGTTGCATTTGCAATAAATGCCGCAATGAACTTAACCGATTTACGAGCTAGCGTTGAAAATAGTCGAGAAAAATATAATGCAGTAATTACCGATATTACAAGTGAAAAATTGAAATTGCCAAAAGAATTTTTACTTTCACAAAATTATCCAAATCCATTTAACCCAACAACAACAATAGAATATTCAATTCCAAAATTTGTTAAGACGCAAAATCTTGCCTCTCAACAAAAGGTTACGCTAAAAATATATGATATACTCGGGAAAGAAGTAGCAACATTAGTAAACCAAAATCAGCGAGCTGGAAATTATGAAGTTACCTTCAATGGAAAAGATTTAACATCAGGAATTTATTTTTACAAATTAACATCAGGTGCTTTTGCATCAACTAAAAAATTAATACTTTTGAAATAAACCAAACGATACTGATGACTCGAACTTTACGTTAGAGTGATTGATTCTTATTAACAAAAAAAATGTGGCGTCAATCTATTTCAGTACGTTATAAAAGGGATAAAATGAAAATAGGAAAATATAAAATACACACAATAGAAAGTGGCAGTTTACTTTTAGATGGCGGTGCAATGTACGGTGTTATTCCAAAACCATTGTGGGAAAGAAACAGCCCAGCTGACGAGAAAAATAGAATCCATCTTAAAACACGCCACATGCTACTTATAAGTGATAATAAAAAAATCCTTATCGATACTGGCTCTGGTAAAAACTGGAATGAAAAATTTGAAAAAATTTATGGAATAGATTATTCAACACACGATATGTTCCCAGCACTTGCAAAGGTTGGAATTAAACCAGATGAAATTACAGATGTAATTTTAACACATCTCCATTTCGATCACATTGGTGGTGCAGTTGTTTTTGAAAATGGAAAGCCAATTCCTGCATTTCCAAATGCAACTTATCATGTTCAGCAAGGGCAATATAATTGGGCATTAAATCCAAGTGATAGAGATAAAGCAAGTTATTTCAAAGAGCGATATGTAACTCTTGCAGAAGAAGGAATATTAAAATTATATAATGGCAATTTTCAATTTGATGAAAACATTAATCTCGTTGTGGTTAACGGGCATACGCCAGCACAACAATTGGTTAAGGTTTCCGATTCATCAAACACAATATTTTATTGTGCAGATTTAATTCCTTTGGCAAGCCACATTTCGCCTCCATATATTATGGGGTATGATTTAAATCCTCTGCAAACACTTAAAGAAAAGCAAGAAATATTGCCACAAGCAGTTGAAGAAAATTGGCATTTGTTTTTTGAGCATGACCCAAAAGTTGCTGCTGGAACTATAAAGATGAGCAAACGTGTTTTTGTTCTGGATGAAATTTTTGAGGCACTATAATGGAAAATGAATTAGATGGTTTTGAAAAAGTCTGCAAAGTTTCTAAGCTAATTGGAAATGAAGGACAGCATTTTAAAGTTAACGATATTGATATTGCACTCTTCAAAGTAGATGGAAATATTTATGCACTAAATAACATTTGTCCGCATCAGCACGCAAACATTATGCACGATGGCTTTATTGAAGAGGGTTGTGTCGTGTGCCCTGCCCACGGTTGGGGCTTTAATCTAAAAGATGGAAAAATGAAAGAGGCTGGAGCCAAGTTAGATTCGTATGAAATAAAAATTATTGATGACTACATATATGTTAAAGTGTATGGAAAGAAATTTAATTGGAATTTTTAAGGTTATCTGTCATTCCGTGATGCACTTACACAGCCTGCCCCTTTGGGGGAATCTACCGCATCCAACATGTTCCACATTGGGATGGCAATCTATTACAGATTATCATGAAAGAACTCGTGCAGAGCTTAGCAAAGAAGAGCTCACAAAGACATTGCTAGTTAGGTATAAAACCCACATGAAACATTCATGAGCAATTTAACTCACACAAGTGGATGGTTATAAAAATGAATGTTCCATCTGGAAAAACATAAAATTATAGACTAATGAAAATAACAAACCAAATAGTAGAAAAAAAAGCTAAAGCATTCGGATTTGATTTAGTTGGTTTTACTGAGGCGTCAATTCTAAATATTGAAACAGAGAACTTAGCAAATTGGCTCGGCATGGGATACCAATCCAACATGAGCTATATGGAAAGGAATTTTGACAGACGTAAAGATGTTAAAGAAATTCTTCCAAATGCAAAATCTATTATTTCACTTGGGTTAAATTATTTTGTTGAAGGTAAGCACTCTAATAATGCTACAAAAGGAAAAGTATCACGATTTGCTTGGGGCAAAGATTATCATTTTATTATTTGGGAAAAACTGGATGAGTTAATTGAAAGTCTAAAATCGATTGATGAAAATTTTGAAGCAAAAAGTTATGTGGATACAGGTCCAGTTATGGATAAAGCATGGGCTATTCGTTCTGGATTAGGCTGGCAAGGGAAACATTCCAATGTTATTAATCCAAAAATTGGAAGCTGGTTTTTTATTGCAACTATTATTACAAATCACAATTTTTCTACAAGCCAAATTGTAACAGACCATTGTGGTAAATGCACCGCTTGTATTGATGCTTGTCCGACAGATGCGATTGTTGAACCTTATGTTGTTAATGCAAATAGGTGTATATCCAATTTAACAATAGAGAACAAAGGAGAAATTCCAACGGAATTTAAAGACAAATTTAATAGTTGGATTTTTGGATGTGATATTTGCCAGGAAGTTTGTCCGTGGAATAAAAAATTTTCAACTGTAACACAAATTGAAGAATTCCAAAAAGGTGAAAATAGAGAGATTGAATTACAAAGTGTAAGTGAGTTGACAAATAGTAAATTCAAAAGGAAGTATGTTTCATCACCAATATTTAGAGCTAAAGCAAAAGGATTGAAACGGAATGCAGAGTTTCTAAAAGAATAAGTTCTCTATTTTCGTAGAGTGAGATTTAAAACCCTTATGTTTTTAGTGGGAATATTTTGCATAAGTGAAATTTCCAATAAGAGTATTTGGGAATGAACTTTGGCTTGAACCCAAAACAATAAATTTGAATCTAACGAAATGGAAAAATTAAAATAATTTGATAAATAGGAGAAAGTAAGATGGCTGATAATCATCATAAAGTAATTATAATTGGAAGTGGTCCTGCTGGGCTAACTGCGGCAATATATGCATCGCGTGCAAATCTTAATCCAATAATATTTGAAGGAAACCAACCTGGTGGACAGTTAACAATTACAACCGAAGTTGATAATTACCCAGGATTCAAAGAGGGAATACAAGGTCCAGAATTAATGGATATTATGCGAGAGCAAGCCACACGATTTGGTGCAAAAGCATATTTCAAAGCTGCACTAAAAGTTGATTTTTCAGAAAAGCCATTTAAAATTACAACAGATGATGATGAGAACTACACAGCAGACTCTGTAATTATTGCAACTGGTGCATCAGCACGTTTGATGGGTATTCCTAGTGAATCGGAGTATATGGGCTTTGGGGTATCGGCTTGTGCAACTTGCGATGGATTTTTCTATAAAGAAAAAAAGGTAATTGTTGTTGGCGGTGGCGATACTGCAATGGAAGAAGCAACATACTTAACTAAATTTGCTTCTGAAGTTATTCTTATTCATCGCAGAGATGAATTTCGATCTTCTAAAATTATGGAAGAAAGAGCAAGGAAAAATCCTAAAGTTAAGTTTATGACTAGCTATGTGATAGATGAAGTTCTTGGCACAACCAATATGATGGGACAAAAATCTGTTACAGGTGCAAGATTAAAAAGCACAAAGGATGGTTCTACTACAGATATTGATGTTGATGGAATATTTGTTGCAATTGGACACAGTCCGAACACAAAAGTTTTTGGCGACCAATTGGATAAAGATGAAACTGGATACTTGGAAACAAAACCAGGCTCAACTATAACTAATATTGAAGGTGTTTTTGCTGCTGGTGATGTTACAGATAAAACATATCGCCAAGCTATTACTGCTGCTGGCACTGGTTGTATGGCTGCATTAGATGCACAGCGATATCTTGAAGATAATGAAATTGCATAAAATTGTTTGATACAAACTAAAAGAAGACCCTACATAATCCGAGAAAATATGTAACAGAAGTCTTTGCATAACCTAACAAGATGAGTCATGCTGAGCTTGCGGTGCATTGAGTTTGCCGAAATGTTTCAGCATCGATTAGTATAAGTTTAAAGTAACTTTTATGTTGTGCAAAAACCTTAAAAAGTAGTGGACGAAAAATTTCGTCCACTACTTTTAAAGCAAATATTTTATTCCAGCAAAACCATCCGATAGTAATTCCTAACTAACATTTTTTCTGTTCCGTAAATACACTAAGCAGACACACCCTATTTTACTAAAAGGTTTAATGTTTTTGTACTAAATTGATTATTGTGAATATAGATGAAGCAATAAAAATTTCAATCTTGACTTTATTTTCCAGATTGACTAATTTTCCACTCTAAAATTGAAAGGATTGCTGTGAGTGAAGAGAAAGACTATATAAATGAAGTTACCGACTCTGAGTATAAATGGGGATTTGTTACAGATATTGAGGAAGAAGAATTTCCAAAAGGATTAAGCGAAGATATTGTTCGCAGAATTTCCAATACAAAGAACGATCCTGAATGGATGACTGAATACCGTGTAAAGGCTTATAAACATTGGCTTACCTTAAAAGAACCAAAGTGGCCAAAGGTTGAATATCCTGAAATTGATTTCCAAGATATTAGATATTACTCTGCCCCAAAACAAGCAGAGCAATTGGATAGCTTAGATGATGTTGACCCCGAATTATTAAAAACATTTGAGAAACTTGGAATTCCAATTGAGGAACAGAAGAAACTCTCCAATGTAGCTGTGGATGCTGTGTTTGATTCTGTTTCTGTAAAAACCACATTTCAAGATACATTAATGGAGAAAGGAATTATTTTCTCTCCACTTTCGGAAGCAATTAAAAATCACCCAGAATTAGTGAAAGAATATTTTGGCTCGGTAGTGCCTTACACCGATAATTACTACGCGGCATTAAACGCCGCAGTTTTTAGCGAAGGCTCTTTCGTCTATATTCCAAAGGGTGTTCGTTGCCCAATGGAGCTTTCTACATATTTTAGAATTAACTCGATGGATACTGGTCAGTTTGAACGTACCATTGTTATTGCTGATGAAGGTGCGTATGTAAGTTACCTTGAAGGATGCACAGCACCAATGCGTGATAATAATCAGTTGCATGCGGCTGTTGTTGAATTAGTTGCAAAAAAAGGTGCACAGATAAAATACTCAACAGTTCAAAATTGGTATCCTGGTGATAAAGATGGAAAGGGCGGAATTTACAACTTTGTTACCAAGCGTGGAGTTTGTGAAGAGAATGCCAAAATCTCTTGGACTCAAGTAGAGACTGGCTCTGCCATCACTTGGAAGTATCCAAGCACCGTCCTTAAAGGGGATAACTCAATTGGTGAATTTTATTCAGTAGCTGTTACAAATAATTATCAACAAGCCGATACTGGCACAAAAATGGTTCATCTCGGTAAAAACACACGAAGCACAATAGTATCTAAGGGAATATCGGCTGGGCGAAGCAACAACTCGTATCGTGGATTAGTTAAAATTGGAAAGAACGCAGATGGTGCAAGAAATTTTTCGCAATGTGATTCGATGTTAATGAGCGATAAATGTGGTGCACACACTTTTCCGTATATTGAAATAGACAATAAAAATTCCACAGTAGAACACGAAGCAACAACGTCCAAAGTTAGCGAAGACCAAATATTCTATTTGAATCAAAGAGGAATTGCAACAGAGGATGCCGTTAATATGATTGTGAACGGATTTTGTAAAGAGGTATTTAAAGAACTACCCATGGAGTTTGCAGTAGAGGCAACAAAGCTATTGGCATTAAGCCTTGAAGGAAGCGTTGGCTAATTGATAATTGACAATGGATAATTAAAAGACTGAAGAGTGAATCGCAGATTAAAGAATAGAATATTAGGAAATAAAATGATAGAGATAAAAAACTTAAAAGCTAAGATTGATGGTAAAGAAATTTTACAAGGAATAAATTTACAAGTAAATGCTGGCGAAGTACACGCCATTATGGGTCCTAATGGTTCTGGCAAATCTACACTTGCAAATGTTATTGCTGGGCATGAAAAATATGAAGCCACTAGTGGAACGGTTACCTTTAATGAAAAAGATTTGCTAAGTATGGCAACAGAAGATAGAGCAAGGGAAGGATTGTTTTTAGGATTCCAATACCCAGTTGAAATACCAGGCGTTAGCAACGCAATATTTTTACAAACGGCTATTAATGAAATCCGTAAATACAATAATTTGCCCGAACTTACTCCAAAAGATTTTTTAGATAAAATGAAAGAGAAAGCAAAAATTGTTGGAATGGATAGTTCGTTAATTAGCCGTTCGGTTAATACTGGCTTTTCTGGTGGAGAAAAAAAGAAGAATGAAATTTTCCAATTATTAATGTTAGAACCAAAACTTGCAATATTGGATGAAACCGACTCTGGGCTTGATATTGATGCACTCCGTGTTGTATCTAATGGAGTTAATGAATTTAAAAATAAAAACAATGCAGTAATTTTAGTAACGCATTATCAACGATTGCTCGATTATATTGTGCCAGATTTTATTCACGTTCTTTATAATGGAAAAATAATTAAGTCGGGTGGTAAAGAATTAGCACTTGAGCTTGAGGAAAAAGGCTACGATTGGATTACGAAGGGTGAAGCCTAATGAGTGTTGAAGTAAAAAAAATAGATGCAATTGAGCATTACACTTTAAGTGCTGAAAAAGTTATTGCAAATAATAAAAATAAATTCATTTCGCAATTGCAGAGTGAATCCAAATCCAAGTTGAGTAGTGTTAAATTTCCAACTCTTAAAACAGAGGAATGGAAATACACAAATTTGAAATCTCTCTTAGGTAGTGAGTTTATTCATTCTGCAGAGTTGGAAGAATTTAAAATAACCAGTGAGGACGTAGAAAAAGTTAAATCTATAAATTTTGAAAACTATCTTCTTGTTTTTGTTAATGGAGTTTTAAAAAAAGAATTATCCGATTTTCAAGAACTTCAAAATAAAATTTTAATCTCTACTATTCCTGAATCAATAGCAAATAATAAAACGATAGTTGAAAAACATCTTTCCAAAATTGCGGTAAATAAAACTGCGTTCGATTATCTAAATCTTTCAAATTTTGTTGATGGATTATTTATTCAAATTCCAGATAATGTAGTTCTCGAAAAACCAATTCAAATATTGAATATCACTGGTAGCATGGGAAAACCAACTTTTGTTCCAACTCGTAATTTGTTTGTTGTTGGTAAAAATAGTGAAGCTACTATCGTGCAAAAGTATGTGGGTAAAGGTGAAAAGTATTTTAATAATATTTCATCCGAAGTATTTATTGATACAAATGGCACGTTAAATATCTATAAAATAGAATTAGAAAATGAAAACTCATATCATGTAGATAAAACGGATGTGCTACAAAGTAGAGATAGCAATTTTAACCATTTCAATTTTTCTTTTGGTGGCAAGTTAGTCCGTAATGATATCAACACAGAACTAGCGGACGAAAATATTGAGTGTACATTAAATGGATTATATATTGCTAATGGCAAACAGCATATTGATAATAGCACTTTTATTAATCACGCAAAGCCACACTGCACAAGCAATGAATTATACAAAGGCATTTTGGATGATAAATCTCGTGGTGTGTTTAGTGGCAAAATATTAGTTGAGCGGGATGCACAGCTAACAAATGCTTATCAGAATAATAATACAATTTTATTGTCGGATGATGCAACAGTTGACACCAAACCTCAGCTTGAAATATATGCCGATGATGTAAAATGTACACACGGTGCTACAGTTGGACAACTTGACGAATCAGCTATGTTTTATATTTTATCACGTGGAATTCCACGTGATAAAGCAAGGGCTATGTTGATAACAGCCTTCGCAGAAAGCGTTGTAACTGGAGTTAAGATAGAAGCATTACGCAATGAATTGAATAGCTTAATTAATGAAAATTTAAATAGAGATTGAAATTTATGATAACTGTTCCAACAACAGATGAAAACATAAAAATGGATTCAAGGTTTAGAAAATTTGATGTAAACGAAATAAGAAAAGATTTTCCAATTCTCGGAAGGGAAGTTAACGGAAAACCTTTAGTATATTTTGATAATGCTGCAACTACACAAAAACCAAATGTTGTTATAGATAGTATGGTTCACTATTATAAATACGAAAATGCCAATATCCATAGGGGCTTACACTTTTTGAGTGAAGTTGCAACGGAGCAATATGAAAATGCTCGTCTAAAAGTTAAAGAGTTTATAAATGCAATGTCTGTTTCTGAAGTTATATTTACTAGTGGAACAACAGACGGAGTGAATCTACTTGCTAACACAATGTGCCGTGCCGATATGTTGAATGAGGGTGATGAAATAATTATTTCGCACATGGAGCACCACGCAAATATTGTTCCTTGGCAATTACTTTGCGATAGAAAAAAAACTGTGCTAAAAGTAATTCCCATCAATGATGATGGCGAAATAATTATGGATGAATATAAAAAACTTATCTCGCCAAAGACAAAACTTGTTTCAATTGTGCATACTTCTAATACGCTTGGTACAATAAATCCAATAAAAGAAGTGATTGATATTGCACACGATAATAATATTCCAGTTTTAATTGATGCTGCACAAGCCGTTGCTCATCAAAAAATTGATGTGCAAGAATTGGATTGTGATTTCTTAGTTTTCTCGGGGCATAAGTTATTTGGACCTACGGGAATTGGCGTTATGTATGGCAAAGCCGAATTGTTGAATAAACTTCCTCCCTATCAGGGTGGTGGAGATATGATACGCACTGTAACTTTTGAAGGAACTACCTACGAAGATATTCCAAACAAATTTGAAGCTGGAACTCCAAATATAGTTGGTGGAATTGGACTTGGGGTAGCTATAAAATATTTAAATATGTTTAGCTTTAATGATATTTCAGAATATGAAAATGAATTATTAAAATATGCAACTGAGCAAATGTTAGATATTAATGGAATTAGAATTATTGGAACTGCAGAGAGAAAAGCATCCGTAATTTCGTTTACCGTTGATGGCATTCATCCATACGATGTTGGAACTATTATTGATACTGATGGAATTGCTATCAGAACTGGGCATCATTGCACACAGCCAATAATGAAGCGTTACAATGTTACTGCAACAGCAAGAGCATCATTTGCTTTTTACAATACAAAAGATGAAATAGATGTTTTTATAAAAGCATTATATAAAGTGCTTAAAATATTTGGATAAATTCTATAATATATGTCATTGCGAGGAGTTTGTTTTTGAACGACAAAGGAATCTCCAACAGATTGCTTCGCAGAAAGATGCATACAATGACTGACTTTTTAGCAGTGATAGAATTTTCGAATAAACTTAATTATGTAAAGGAAAAACCAAAGAAGATAAATTATGAAAGACCAAAATTTTTTAGAGCAAGAAGTAATAGATTTATTAAAAACTATTTTTGACCCAGAAATACCAGTTAATATATACGAACTCGGACTTATTTACAAAGTTGAAATTACTCCAAGTTTTAATGCCATTGTGGAAATGACATTAACAACCCCTGCATGCCCAGTAGCAGAGAGCCTACCTGGCGAGGTAAAAGAAAGAATAAAAGGAATACCAGAAATCAATGAAGTGTTTGTTGACCTTGTGTGGGAACCCCAATGGAATATGGAAATGATGAGCGACGAAGCAAAACTTCAGCTTGGAATGTTGTAAAAATAGCACGCGGATAAAACAGATTTAACTGATAAGAATGGATTTAATATAATAATCTTGTTTACATTTTATTTTGTCCTACGGACAAAATAAAAATTTAGAATAATTCTAAAAATAAATACCATATAGAAAGGAAACAAAGATGTACCAAATAAATTCTAAACCACCAATTTACGACCCCATAGCTGTTCAGCCAATGCGTGATGAGCTTACGTTTGTTGGGTTTGAGGAGATGCTAACGCCAGATGTAGCAGAGAAAAATTTATCTGCAATTGATAATGAAACAAAATTAGTATTTATAAATTCGGTTTGTGGTTGCTCGGCAGGAAGTGCTAGACCAGGAGTTACACTCGCATTACAGCACAATAAAATTCCACATAAATTATATACTTCATTTGCCGGAAATGATAGAGATTCTGTTGAATTAATTCGAGAAAATTATCTCCCTCAATTTGCACCATCTTCACCAGCTATTGCAATTCTAAAAAATGGTGAAACGTTATTTCACATGGGCAGAGCCGATATAATTGGAAAATCCCCTGAAGAGATTGCTAATCTGCTAACAAGCATTTTTGATTCTGTTGATGGG
Source organism: uncultured Ignavibacteriales bacterium (assembly GCA_947311785.1). Lineage (GTDB taxonomy): Bacteria > Bacteroidota > Ignavibacteria > Ignavibacteriales > Melioribacteraceae > 1-14-2-50-31-20. The sequence goes on from CAMZLW010000001.1 coordinate 21,643, forward strand.
AGAAAAGGACCATCAATAAACTCAGATAATTATCAGAATTTGGTTCAATCTATATCGTGTGGTTCAAAAATTCCACGATATAGTAATTAAAAAAGGGTCAAGATTTAAGAGACGAACAGAAGAAATGTCTTGTGCCTCATAGCTTACATCTTGATACTAATAAAAATGAAATTTAGCACTCAAGAAGAATATGGTCTCCGTTGCTTAATACGCATTGCTCGTTTTTACGAAATGGATAAAGCGTTAACAATTCCAGAAATAAGTAGGGGAGAAGGAATTAGTGAACATGTTACTGCTAAAATCCTCCGAGCTTTGCGGCTTGGGGGATTTATAGAAAGTGCACGTGGGCATCTTGGTGGCTATACTTTAGCTCGTTCTCCACAAAAAATATTAATTGGAAATGTTTTAAATGAGCTTGGTGGAAAACTGTATGACGAGTCATTCTGTTCCTCCCATTCTAAAGGAGATTTGCTTTGCACTGTAACATCGGATTGCAGCGTGCGTTCGCTTTGGGTTTTAATTCAGAAGTCTGTAGATGATGTTGTTGGTGGAATGTATTTAAGTGATTTAATGAATGGAGACTTATCCAAAGTATAATTTAACTTGATTGGTATAAAGATTTTTCAATTATCTCAATAGATTCTTTTATACCCACGTTATCTTTTAAGTCTTTAAGGGCTTCTTGTAGGAACTTAATTGAAATTTTGGGGTCGCAAAAAAGCCATAAAATTCCGTTGAAAATATTAACTTCAGGAGAAACTGTTTCAGTTGGTAAGTCTTTTAATTCTTTTTTCGGTTCTACCCTTATTGTTGTGGGTAAAGGTCTAAGTTCCCATGGAAAAATAGTATGGCACTTCTAAAATTCTTAAAAGTTCTATAAC
>CAMZLW010000002.1 GCA_947311785.1 uncultured Ignavibacteriales bacterium
GGAAATCTACAAGTACGGTTCTGTGAGGGGCATTGAAACTCCTCACTTTAATTATAAAAATTAAATTAAGGAGTCATATTATGTCTACTCGACAAAGAAATTTAATATTATTTTTTATTTTATTTACAATTCAAACAATACATCCCTGCACAACTGCAATTATTTCAGGCAAATATACAAAAAATGGGAGACCGTTATTATTAAAACATCGCGATTCTGGATTTGAGCAAAACAAGATTATGTTTTTTGAGGATGGAAAATACAACTACATAGGTTTGGTTAATTCAGAAGATAGTGAGGGAATAGAAGTTTGGGGCGGAGTTAACAGCGAAGGCTTTGCAATTATTAATTCTGCTTCCTACAATTTAAAACCAGATAGCGACACAACAACTTTAATTGATAGAGAGGGCATAGTTATGAAATTAGCCCTCCAGCAGTGTGCTACGGTTAATGATTTTGAAAATCTGTTACAGACTATGGATAAGCCACTTGGAGTTGAAGCAAACTTTGGAGTAATTGATGCAAAGGGCGGAGCAGCATATTTTGAAACAAACAATTTTACCTACAACAAAATAGATGTTAACAATAAAAAAATTGCTCCTTTTGGATATGTAATTAGAACAAATTATTCATTTGTTACAGACCGAACTGATGGCTACGGATACATACGTTACAACACAGCAAACGAATTGTTTTACGAAGCATCACTAGAAAATAATCTATCGGTAGAGTTTATTTTACAAGATGTTAGCAGATCTTTAAAACACTCGTTGTTAAATATTAATTTGAAAAAAAATATTGAGTTTAGTGAAAATGAAGAAAAACTAATTCCGTTTCAAGACTTTATTCCAAGAAGTAATTCTTGTGCTACAATATTAATTGAAGGTGTTAAAAAAAATGAAAATCCAGAATTATCAACATTTTGGACTATTTTAGGATTTCAACTCACGTCGGTTGCAATTCCTGTTTGGGTTAAAAGTGGTGCAGAATTACCAAAAATATTAATTGCCAACAATACTGGAAATGCTCCCTTATGCGAAAAAGCATTGGAATTAAAAGAGGAAATATTTCCAATAAAACTTGGCAATGGAAAAAGATACATAAATATTTCAAAAGTTATAAATAAAGAGAAAACTGGTTTTATCCAAAAAATAAAACCATTGGAAAATAAAATATTAGCAGAAACAAACAAAAAACTCTCCGTTTGGCAAAACGAAAATTATCTTCCAAAAGAAGAGGTTCAAAATTTATATAATTGGATAGAAAATAAAGTTACAAGTTTTTATAAGTTAGAATTTGATAAAGAGTTGTAACAGTGAGTATATAATTTTATGGCGATTTTGAAGCGTAAAATTTTCAATTTACATTTTTTAAATGTTCATATTATTGCTATAATACTTATAACTAAGGAAGTTAAATCAAGTTTGGGATAAGTAAAAAATTTAAATAATAGGAGTCAAAAATGGCAGACCAATTAATTTTAGAAAAACAAAAACAAGCAGTAAAAATACTAAACGAAAAGAACATTGATATGTGGCTTACGTTTGTAAGAGAAACAGGAAACTTAAAAGACCCCATGATGGATATGATTGTTGGAACTGGGGCAACATGGCACTCGGCATTTATACTTACAAAAAGTGGCGAAAGCATTGCCATTATTGGCTCTTTAGAAGAACCAAATATGAAAACGGTTGGAACTTATAAAACAATAATTCCTTACTTAAAATCTGTGCGTGAAGATTTAGTAAAGACAATTGAAAAGATAAATCCCAAAACTATTGCAATTAATTATTCGCAAAACTCTAGCTTGGCTGATGGCTTAACACACGGAGTTTATCTTGAGTTAGTTGATATACTTAAAGATACTCCATACGTGGATAGATTTGTTTCCTCCGAAGAAGTTGTTGCTGCACTTCGTGGAAGAAAATCGGAAGCAGAGGTGGGTTACATAAAAGAAGCAATTAGAGAAACTTTACTAATATTCGACCAAGTTACCGATTTTATTGAACCTGGTAAATCTGAGTTGGATGTTGCAAACTTTGTTAGAGGAATTTGTAGGGAGAAAGGCTTCGAGTTGGCATGGGATGAGGAACACTGTCCTGCAGTTTTTTCCGGACCAGATACTGCTGGTGCACATGCGGGTCCTACAAATAATAAAATAAAACGTAGTCATGTAATTAATATGGATTTTGGAATTAAACTAAATGGATATTGCTCTGACCTACAGCGGACTTGGTACGTTTTGAAAGATGGAGAAACAGAAGTTCCAGAACCAGTTACTCGTGGATTTAATACAATTTTAGAATCTGTTCAAAAAGCATTTGAGGCAATTAAGCCAGGCAAAAAAGGATGGGAAATAGATGAAATTGCTCGCAACTACATTGTTGATAAAGGTTATGTAGAATATCCGCACGGGCTTGGACATCAAGTAGGTCGCGTTGCTCACGATGGCGGTGCAATGCTTGGTCCACTTTGGGAGCGATATGGAAATGTAACATCTCTAGAAATTGAAAAAAATAATATTTTTACAATTGAACCACGCCTTCCTATTAACGATTATGGAATTGCAACAATTGAAGAAATAATAGTAGTTAAAGAAAATGGTGCGGAGTATTTATCTAATCCACAAAAAGAAATTTATGTAGTTAAAAAATGATGAGGTAATTTAAAAGCCTAAGATAATTTTTAATTTAAGAGGAGCAGAATGAAAAATATTATCATAGTAAGTTTTGTGTTAGTATCAGTTATATTTTCGCAAAGTCCAAAGTCTGATTACGTTGCTTTTGCCAAGCCAAGTATTCAGCTTGCCGATAGTAGTACAAATGAAATTGAGGTTAAAGGGCTAATTAATTATAACAGAATTGATAATGTTTTTACTACAAGTTTGCAGTGGGGTAGCGTTGCAATTGTTGTTGGTGCTATACTTGAAACGGCATTCAGTCCTTATAGTGACTTTAAATATCTTATGACAGCTCTGGGTGGAATGGCTGCCGCTACGGTTGAATTTGGATATGGAGCTTTTTCCAATATTCCAGCGGATTATAATGTTGGGAAGAAAAAGTTCGGTTTCCAAATTAATATGGGACAAACAATGGCTTCTGGGGCATACCGATTTATAGGAAATTTTGGTCTTACTTATAGCGGAAGTTCCGCAAGAATTTCGGTCAAAAACGTTGTAAGTTCAATAAAGACAAGATGTTAGACCAAATCACTCAAAATAGTGTGGCTAAGAGTATTTTA
>CAMZLW010000003.1 GCA_947311785.1 uncultured Ignavibacteriales bacterium
AAGGTTATCATCCCTAACTCCAGCTAAGGCGGGGCAGGTCGTCTTATGCATTGATAATTCTTAATCTGGGTCTTGTTCTTTCCAATCCTATTGCATAATCGGGGGTTAAATAGTGAGATGTTTTTTCCTTTAATATTCCCTTATAAATCGATAATTTTGTGGTATGAAGTTTTATAAATAATAAGGTATATAATGAAGCGACAAGTATTTTGGATATTATTAATAATTTTTAGTATATCCGTTTTTTCATGTTCATTGGATAAAAATATTGTTACTCCTCCATCAAGCAAATCAACTACACCAAATACGCCTTCACCTAAAAATGGAGCGAGCAATAAAAAAAATTTTCAACACTTAACATGGGAGTGTGGTGGTGCTTCAAGTTATTCAGTTTACTTCGGAAAAGATAAATCTCTTATTGGAAATAATAGAACATTAATAAAATCTAAAATTAGTGAAAAATATGCTGATGTTATTGCAAGTGAAAACGGAAAAATTTATTATTGGCAGGTTGTTGCACACTTGAGTGATGGAACTGACAAGAAAGGACCTATTTGGTTTTTTACTACAAAAACTTCAACTACAACTGTTCCTGGTTATGTAATTACAAAACATAGCCTAACAACTGAAGCACCCAATAAAGTTAAAATGCTTTTCCAAGTGTTGGACCTTGAAAACAAAGGAATTGATTTTTTAGGTGTTGATGATTTTGAAATTATAGAGGACGGAGAACATGTTGCACCGACTGAGTCTAATTTAAAAATATCAAAACGTCAGAATAATCCTTATCATATTAAAACAGTTTTGATGTTAGATAATAGCACAAGTATTACAGATGATCCTGAACATACAAATAATATGGAATTGCTAAAAGAGTCTGCAAAAAGTTTTGTTAACAATATGTCTGCTCAACAGGAAATTGCAGTATTCAAGTTTTCCAGTTCAGCAGAAAAATTAGTTGATTTTACTTCGGATAGAAGCAAGCTTATACGAGCAATTGATAACATAGGACGAGGGCATGCAACAACAAATTTGTATGGTGCAGTAATAGACGGTGTTTCAGAATGGACAGATTTAATTAATGTAAACAATATTACTAAGGGACAAATGGTATTGTTTACGGATGGAAATGATACTCAAGAAAGCCATACGTTAGGTGAAGCACTTGATGCTGTGGGAGATAAAAATGTATATACTGTTGGGCTTGGTTCTGAAATTAAACCTGAAGTGTTAGAGCAAATAGGAAATCAAGGAGCTTTTACAATTGCCGAAATGAGTGAGTTGAATCAAATTTTCATTCAAATTCAATTAGAGATAAATGCTTATGCAAATAGTTTTTATTGGATGGAGTATTCAAGTCCTAAAAGAGGCACCAAAGAGCATACGCTTATTTTATCTATTAAGAATAATCCATTATCTGGTTCTGTAGTAGAAGGTACATTTAATAGTGCAGGTTTTTTTGACCCAATTTCTGGTGTTTATTTCAATAGTTCATTTTCAAATCCTAATGGAACTAATAAATTTCCGCTTGTTGCTGGAGGCAATCCAGTTCATATAACTGTTTCAACATTTGGTGGAACAGATGAACCAAATTATAGTTGGGGGTCTGATACATCGTTGGTAATAACAAAAAAAGATATGCCCATAAATTCGGAAGTTGAGGTTTATGCAAAAAGTTCTGCCCCTGCAGGAGATATTCAAATTTCTGTAAATGATTATAAAAATGGATTTAGTAAAAAATTAACATTTAATATTAGCAGGTAAAAATGTCAGTAACAAAAAGCGATGTTGAACACATTGCAAAACTAGCCAAATTAGAAATTAAGGAAGACGAAATAACTGAGTTTACATCTCAATTTAATAAAGTATTAGAGTATGTTGACAAATTGAATGAGCTTGATACTGATAATGTAAAGCCCTTGCTACACCCTGTAGAAGGCGAAAATGTTTTTAGAGAAGACATTCGTAAAAATTCAATAATTACCGAAGATGCTTTGAAAAATTCTGAATCTAAAACGGATGAATATTTTAAAGTTCCTAAAGTGATAAAATCTAATTAATCTAAAATGAATATTGTTGGAATAATTCCTGCACGTTTTGCATCAACTAGGTTAATGGGTAAATTACTTGCCAACATTGGTGGAAAGCCAGTAATACAGCACACATATGAGAGTATTCAAAAAGCAAAATTGATGAATGATGTTATTATTGCTGTGGATGATGAAAAATTATTAGAGGTTGTTCGTAGCTTTGGAGCAAAGGCAATTCTAACTCCAAAAGAGTTGTTAACAAGCACTGATAGAGTTGCATATATTGCTACTGGAATGGAAGCAGATGTTTTTCTAAATATTCCAGGGGCTCAACCATTTATCAGTTCAAAAATGATTGATGAAGTAATTGAACCGCATCTATTCGACCCAGAAATATCTATTACTACTCTTGCTCGAAAAGTAGATTCTGTTGATGAAATGAAATCAACTTCAATACCCAAAGTTGTTTTTGACTATAATAATTACGCATTATATTTTTCCTATTCGCCAATTCCTTTTGTAAAAAATGCTCGTACAAATATTGAAAAAGTTTTAAGTGCCGAAATCTACAAACATATAGAGGTCTCTGCATATTCTAAAGAAGCAATTAGCATTATAAAAAATCTTAAGCCAACTGATTTAGAAAGAATAGAACAGCTTGAACAACTTCGCATACTTGAGCATGGATTAAGAATAAAGATTGTAGTTACTGAAGAAGACTCACTTTCGATATACACCCCAGGCGATTTAGAACATGCACGCAGAGTTTATGAAAATAAAACTAAGAGATAAAAAATGATAATTCCTAAAAAAATGGACATTGCAAATCTTCCTACGCCTATTCAAAAAATTGAATTTAAAGGAGCAAAATTTTTAATTAAGAGGGACGACTATACTGGCGTTGAGCTTACTGGCAATAAAATTAGAAAGCTGGATTTTATTTTGGCAGATGTGAAGAAGAAAAAAGCTGATTACTTATTTACATCAGGCGGAGATCAATCCAACCATGCTCGTGCAACTGCAATAGCAGCAAGGCAAATAGGGGTAAAAACAAAATTATTCCTTTGGGGTAAGGAGACAAAAAACTCAGATGGAAATCTTTTTCTTAATCAACTTGTTGGAACTGAAATTGTTTATCTATCGAAAAAAGAATATGATAATGTGAATAACATAATGCTTAAAGAGAGTAAGCGACTACAGAAAAAAGGGCATAAAGTTTATATTACTCCATCGGGTGGCTCTACCCCACTTGGATTATGGGGATATATTAATTTTATTAACGAATTAAATGAGCAAAAGCAATTACCTAAAATTAGGGGGCTTGCTTCTGCATATGGTAGTGGTGGAACTGCTGCTGGTATGTTGCTTGGCTCTGCAATGATAGGCTCAAATGTAAAAATATATGTTGTAAATGTTTTGGATACTCCAGAATTTGTACGAGCTAAAATTACCGAATTAGTTGAAGATGCAATATCAGATTATAAAATTGATGTAAAGGTTAATTATAATAATCTTATTTTATTGGATGGATATTCTGAAGAAGGATATAAAAACATTACCAATGAAAAATTGAAAATCATCAAAGAGTTTTATCAATCTACTGGAATTCTTCTTGATCCAACCTATACTGGTAAAGCCTTTTATGCTTATTACGAAAACTTTTTGAAAAATAAAAAGAGTAGCAATGTTATGTTTATACATACAGGCGGTATATTTGGTGTGTTTCCAAAACGAAAAAAATATATTGAGGCGTAAAATGGAAGAAAAAATAAGAGTAATTGTTGCAAAATCTGGATTAGATGGACACGATAGGGGAGCAAAAATTGTTGCCGCAGCCTTGCGTGATGCGGGTATGGAAGTTATTTATACGGGATTAAGGCAATCGGCGGATATGATTATTGAAGCGGCAATTCAAGAAGATGTTCATGCAATAGGTATCAGTGTTTTATCGGGGGCACATAATACAATTTTCAAAAAAATACTGGCAATAATGAAGGAAAAAGAAATGGACGATATTCTTCTCTTTGGTGGTGGAATTATTCCAGAAGATGATATTACCAAATTAAAAGAGATGGGAGTTGGAGCCTTGTTTACACCAGGAGCAACAACCGAAGAGATTAGCACTTATGTTTACAATTGGGTAAAAAATCATCCTCGTCAATTGATATAACACAGAATTATTCTTGAGTAAGAATTTTAATAAACGAATTTTGGCTATAGATTTAATGCGTGCTTTTGCAGTGCTGATGATGATACAAGGTCATGCAATTCATGCAGTACTTGATGGTTCGTACCAAACATCTAATCTTTTCCTTTACGACACTTGGCAATTTCTTCGGGCATTTACTGCACCGTTTTTTATTTTTGTTTCTGGAACTATTTTTACATTTCTTCTTTTTCAAAACGAATTTACTATTCGAGAAAATCCAAGGATTATTAAAGGGGTAGGGCGAGGTGTTTCACTAATACTAATTGGATATTTATTACGTTACCCAACTATTAAATTATTTAATCTCTCTGCTGTAAGCCATTCACAATGGTTAACTTTTTTTACTGTAGATGCTCTTCATCTGATTGGCACAGGAATGTTGTCAATTTTATTGGTTTCGTTTATAGCTATAAAAGTTAGAGTAAACATACTTTTAGCCTTTGCTATACTGGTGATTCTGCTGTTTTATTATTCACCAATAGTAAGCTCAATAGCGTGGGGTAATTCTGTAAATATTTTTATAACATCATATATTACATTTCAGTTTGGCTCTCAATTTCCTTTATTTCCATATCTTATTTTTATGTTTCTTGGTGCAATTTTGGGAATTTTATTATCACAGAAATGGGATTTGCTGGATAACTTAAAAAAAATATTTGATATTTTTTTTATAGGAATTATTGCAATATTCGTATCATATTTCGTGAATACAAATTATTCAAATATTTTATTGAGAATTGGTGTAGTCGTGTTTATGCTATCTATTTTTGGATTTGCAGCAAGGTATATCAAATCACCGCCAAAGATAATTGAATCTTTTGCACGTAATTCTTTGTGGTTATACATAATTCATCTTATTATTATTTACGGTTCACCTGTATCTATAGGGTTATTTCAAATTGTGGGTAAAACACTATCTGCAGAAATATCAATTTTAATTGCAGTAATAATGCTAATTTTAATGACAATAATATCGTTAGGAATTGATAAATTGAGGGTTACAAAATATAATATCTTTAGAAAAGTATAAGATTAAAAAGGATAGTTAATGCAAGACTCCTCAAATAGAGATCCAAATAAAATAGAAGAAGAACAAGTAGTAGAAAAGGCTCTGCGTCCAAAAAGTTTTTCCGAGTTTAGTGGGCAAAAAAAAATAACTGATAACTTAAAAGTCTTTATTGGTGCGGCAAAAATGCGTGCTGAAAGTTTAGACCACGTTTTGTTAACAGGACCTCCTGGGCTAGGAAAAACAACACTTGCAAATATAATTGCCAACGAAATGGGTGTTAGTCTAAAATTAACCTCAGGCCCAGTTTTAGAAAAGCCTGGCGATTTAGCGGGTATTCTTACAAACTTAGAAGAAAACTCAGTCCTTTTTATTGATGAAATTCACAGATTAAGCCCAGTAGTTGAAGAGTATTTATACTCGGCAATGGAAGATTATAAGCTAGATATTATGATTGATACTGGTCCTAATGCTAGAAGTGTGCAAATACAACTTCCACAATATACACTAATTGGTGCAACAACTAGGGCTGGCTTGCTTACAGCACCATTACGAGATAGATTTGGAATTAAATTTAGATTAGATTACTACGATAGTTCACTTCTTAAAAACATAGTAAATCGTTCTGCTGATATTTTAAATGTTCCAATTAAAGAGAATGCAGCTTTAGAGTTAGCAAAGCGTTCGCGAGGAACTCCGAGAATTGCAAACAGATTATTAAGACGCACACGCGATTTTGCTGATTACGAAAACAAAAAAAGCATCGAGCTTCCTATTGCACAAAAGGCTCTTACCGCTTTAGAAGTTGACGAAGATGGCTTAGATGAAATGGATAAAGATATTCTTCTTTCCATTATTGATAGGTTTAATGGTGGTCCTGTAGGATTAAGCACATTAGCAGTTAGTGTTAACGAGGATGCTGGTACTATTGAAGAAGTTTACGAACCATTTTTAATTCAACAAGGTTTTATTCAAAGAACACCACGAGGACGTGAAGCAACCGATTTGGCTTACATTCGTTTTAACAGAAAAAGGACAAAACGTGGAATTGACCAGAATGATTTATTTGAAGGGTAACAATGATTATATCTAATAAAAATATTAAAGATAGAATTAAGAATGTTAAAATTTTTCTTTTTGATTTAGATGGTGTTTTAATATTACGTAAAGATAGAAACGAAGAAGAACTTTTAGAGTGTATGAAAGAGTTTACGCAAAAATTAAAAGAGGATAATTATTTTGCTGGTGTTATTACTGCACGCGATGATGATGACCTAACTAATAAATTATCGTTAATTGATAATTGTAGTGTTGTTACAGCATCATTTAATAAAGTTGGAAGTGTAGAAAAATTATTAAAGAAATTGAATTTAAATTTTTCCAATGTGTTATATATTGGCGATGATATGTTAGATATACCCTTGCTACAAAAGGCTGAAATAGCTATAGCACCAAGTAGTGCAAGGCGTGAGGTTAAACGTGTAATCGATTTTACTGTGGACATTACTGTTAACGGAAGTATTCTAAAATCTGTTTTAGAAATGATTGCGAGATTAAGTGATGTATAGTGGTTCTAAATATTTATCTCTTATTTTTATCTTCAGTTTGTTTGCAATTTCATGCAGTGATGTAAAGATAAAACCACAAATTGATTTAACAATTGAAGAAGAGAATATTCCCATTCAAGAAAGTTGGAACTCAAAAATACTATTTACTGAAAACGGAAAACTAAAAGGAATACTTTACACAGATTATCTTGAAGCCTTTTATAAACCAAAAGAAAAATTATTAACAAATGTAAAAGTTGAATTCTTTAATCCAAGTGGAAAGAAAACTTCTCAACTTACTTCTAAGCGTGGTAGAATTAATGATTTAACTCAAGACATGTATGCCATTGATAGCGTTGTAGCCATTAACGATAGTGCGAAAGTAAAACTTGAAAGTGAAGAACTTATGTGGCGAAAAAAGGATGAGAAAATTGTTAGTGATAAATTTGTTCGCATCACTACAGAAACTGAAGTTATTGAAGGATATGGATTAGTATCCGATCAAAGTATTGAAAATTATGTTATTAAAGATGTAACATATCAAACAACAACATCAGCAATTAAAAAATAATTTCAAGTCATTTCCGCTCGTCCCGTGTTATAATTGGGAATATCTTTATCGGAAATCTTAGAAAAAATATTTAATAGTTAAAAAATTATGAAACTTAAATTTATTATAATATTGTTGTTCACAATTCTAACCTTTGTCTTAGCTCAAGAGAAAAGTGAACCAGTTGTTGTTACTGGCGATTCACTTATTGGGCGAACAGAAAACGGAATAAAATTCCGCGATGTTATTGGTAATGTGGTAATGACACAAGGTGATGTTAGAGTTACATGCAATAAGGTTATACAAAATTTAACAGAAAATGATGCAGAGTTAATTGGGGATGTAATTGTAACGCAAGATACAATAACAATTATTTCAGAAAAAGGTTACTATTACGGAGATGAAAAATATATTTATTCCGATACTCTTTTATCGCTTGATGATGGGCGTGTAGTGCTAACTGCCGATACTGGCTATTACTATTTCAATCTTAAAAAATCTATTTTTAATTCCAATGTTCAACTAGTTGATTCTATCTCAGTTCTTAACTCCACTAAGCTCACTTATTTTAATGATATCCAAAAGGCAATTGCTGTTGGGTCTGTAAGCATTGAGGATAAAGAGACAACAATTTATTGCGACAGTTTAATTCATCAAAAGGCACATCAATTATCCAATGCTTTTAGGAACGTAAAAATTGTGAATCGTAAACAGCACCTCACAATTATTGGCGATGAACTTTTTGATGATGGAGAAAATAATTATACTCGTATTGTTGGTGAACCGTTGCTCACTAAAATTGATACTTCGCAAGAGGGTAACGAGGATACGCTTTATATTAAGGCAAAATTATTTGAGGCAGTAGAAGACTCAACAAAAAGGTTATATGCAATTGATTCGGTTAGAATTATTCGTGGAGACTTGTATTCTGTAAATAATTATTCTTTACTTTTTAGGGATGAAAATAGATTAATGACAAAGCGACGTAAAGGAGAAAAAAAGTCTCCAGTCCTTTGGTTTACTAATTCACAATTAGTTGGAGATTCTATAAATATATATATGAACAATAGTAAACTCGATTCAATTCAAATAAGGAATGATGCTACAATTATTTCCAAAAACAAAAATTATGAATTTAGATTTGACCAAATTTCTGGTGATAAAATTGATTTATATTTTAAAAACGGTGGTTTGAATAAAACTATAGTTAATGGTGATGTGTTAAGTATTTATTTTATGTATGAAGAGGGAAAAGCTAATGGACTTATGAAGTCCAGTTCCAACAAGGCTAAAATGGAGTTTGAAAAAAATGAAGTTGTAAATGTATCTATGTATAAATCGGTGGAAAGCGAATTCCATCCTGAAAATATGGTTGATGGAAATGAACTTGATTTTACAATTCCTTCTTTTATTATTCATAAAAACAAACCAACAATTAAAGAAATTACTAAAGGAAGAAAATAGATGTCAAAAATATTAACACTAAGAAGTGAAGACTTAGTAAAATCTTATAAGAAGCGAACAGTTGTTGATAAAGTGTCGGTAAGTGTAGAGCAAGGTGAGGTGGTTGGTTTACTTGGTCCTAATGGTGCTGGAAAAACAACAACATTTTATATGATTGTCGGAATGGTAAAACCCAATAGTGGAAGAGTATTTTTGGACGAAATAGAAATTACATCTGAACCAATGTACAAGCGGGCAAAAATGGGTGTTGGATATTTACCGCAAGAAGCATCGGTGTTTAGGAGGCTTACGGTTGAAGAGAATATTATGGCAATTTTCCAATTAATCAAAATGCCAAAAGTTCAAAGAAAAGAGAAGACAGAATCTCTACTTGAAGAACTCAACATTACACACATTAGGGATAGCAAGGGATTTCAATTAAGTGGTGGCGAGCGTAGGCGAACTGAAATTGCACGAGCTCTTGCAAGTGACCCAAAATTTATTTTACTTGATGAACCCTTTGCTGGCGTTGACCCAATAGCCGTTGAAGATATTATGTCTATTGTGGCAAATCTTAAAAACAAAGGGATTGGGATTCTGATTACTGACCATAATGTTCACGAAACCCTTGGTATTGTTGACCGCGGTTACATATTAATAAATGGAAAACTATTTAAAGATGGCACCGCTGATGTATTAGCAGAGGATGAAGAAGTACGAAAATTGTATCTTGGAGAAAATTTTAAGCTAGAACGGTATTAAATCGTTTTAGTAACAACTAACACTAACAACTTATAACGAAAGGTAACAACAATGAATCTATACCCCACATATATAACCCTACACATACTATTTGCCGGAATTTGGCTCTCATTTTTTGTAACTGAATTAATTCTACGAGGCAGAATAAATAAAGAAGTCGCAGTAAAAGAGAATGTTTCAAGCTACTTAATGTTTACAAATATTTTTGGAATTTCTGGTTCAATTGGAATCCTTTTAACAGGCATTATGCTTGTATTAAATTCTGGTTATGGATTTTTTGATATGAGCAGTAATCACTGGCTTGCAGCAAAGCAGATAATTTTAGTTATAATTTTGCTAATTACATTTTCGATGGTAATTCCAACTGCTGGAGAGATTCGTAGAGAGCTAGAAAAAAATGGCGACGAAATGCCAATGGGTAATATTAAAAAATTATTTAAAGCTAATATTATTATTAATTTTTTAGTTCTTCTTAATTTTCTTTTTGCAATAACTTATCGATTTTATATATAAAAGCTATGGAGATGATTTTTACCTAATCATCTCCTTCAATTTTTTATATCCAGTTTTACTAACCGAAAGTTTCTCGCCACTTTTTAATACAACAATGTGGTTCTCTTTTTCAAGCAAAGCTATTTCCTTTATCTCATTAAGGTTTGCAATATACGAGCGATGAATTCTGATGAATGAATTTGGCAAATGTTCTTCATAATATTTCATTCGGTTTTGTTTTAAGAATGAGCCTTCGCTTGTAATAATATTAACATAATCGTCTTGGGCTTCAAGATATTTAATATTTCTGACTGGAATTACTATTATTTTACTATTCTTCTTTACTACAACTCTATTTAGTTTTTCTTCAGATTGTAAAAAATCCGAGTTTAATTTGTTTGCATTTGTATCACTATTTGAACCATTATCTTTATCCAATATCTTATTTATTGCATCTGTAAATCGTTCTTTTGAAAATGGCTTTAGAAGATAATCCGTTGCGTTTACTTCAAATGCCTTTAGTGCGTATTGATCGTAAGCGGTTGTGAATATTACGTTTGGTTTAGTTTCCAACAACTCCAACATCTCAAAACCGCTTAGTTTTGGCATCTGGATATCAAGGAAAACTAAATCTGGATTATTTTTATTTATAGATTTAATTCCTTCAAAACCATTTTTACATTCATCAACTACTTCTATGTTTTCAAAAACTTGAAGAAAATTTTTTATTAAATCTCTCGCAAGTTTTTCATCATCTATTATTATTGCAGTCTTCTTTTTATTTTTCATTTAAAATTTCCTCAATGGGAATTAGTAAAATTACAGTAAAAACATTATCTCTTTTTTTTATAGAAATCAAATTGGATTTATTATAAATTAATTTAAGTCTGCTGTTAATGTTTTGTAATCCAATGCCTTCCCCATTTTTATTAGCAAAATTAAAATCGTAATTGTTTGAAATGTTTATTTCAAGATAATTATTGTTTCGCTTACAACTTAAATTAATATTTATTGTTTCGCTACTTTCATAAACTCCGTGCTTAATACAGTTTTCAATTAATGGTTGCAAAATCATATTTGGAAGTTGTAGAGAGTTACATTCTTCCGATATATTTAAGCTAAACTCCAATCTCTCCTCAAATCTAACTTTTTCGATTTTAAGATAAAGCTCAATGTTTTTCAGCTCTTCTTCAAGCGATATTTTTTTTACATCATTTCCAGCAAGAATTTTTCGCAGAAACTCCGAAAGATTTATAGCCATTTCCTGTGCTTTTTCTGGATTGGAAATGGTTAAAGATGAAATTGAATTTAGGGAGTTAAAAATAAAGTGAGGATTAATTTGATACTTCAACGATTTTAATTCTGCTTCGGCAATTAGTAAATCGAACTTAGATTCTGAAATAACTTTTTTCGTTAAGTTGTTATAAAAAACAAAGGCATAATCTAAAATAATTATAATCACAATTAATAAAGTTCCAACAGTAAACCGCCAGAGCAGTGTTGAAGAATAAAATAATTCATAGTCTGTGAATAGGGATGTAATAATAAAATACGAGGCAAAGAGCCAAAGCAAAGATGTTGTTATAGTTATAATAAAAACATTTAGAAGGATATTTAAGATTGAATAATTTTCAATCTTCATATAGTTTATGGGATACCACAAGCTAAATGCAATTAGAATAAAAATTAAAGTAGTTGTGATGCTATCGGCAAGTGCAATATCTATTTGAATATTTTCTAAATAGTAAAGTATTAGGAATAATATAAAACCTATTATCCCCAATGCAGCACTCAGAATAATTCTATTTGTAATATTTTCGGAAGCTTTTTTTTGCATAATATATCAATATGTTTTAATATCGCAACCGCCAAATAGAACAATTCCGCGAATAACAAGAACCTTATTGCTTTCGTAAACTTGGTTTGCATTAACAATGCGTTTGTCGTCAACCCCTCCAAATATTGATGTTACATTTACAATCACTTTCCAGTCGCGAGGGACTATAATATCAACTCCTCCAAAAAGGACTGTTATTTCAAGTGAGTTTGTTCCTTCGGCAAGATTAGCTTCGTGAAGGTCAATGTTAATACCACCAAGGACTACGGTAGTTTTGCCACCTTTGAAATTTTGAGAATTGATTGCTTTTCTTCCGCTACTAAATATAGATGAATCATCAATAAAATCTATATCAAGTTTATTTAAATCATCTTTATCAAAGTTATTGAATGTATTTGTTCGTCTTTTAAATATTAATAAAACTCCAAATATGATTAACAGTATTGGCCAATACTCAAATAAATAATATTTTACAGGAATATCTGAGAAGCGGGATAAGAATAAAAATCCACCAACACCAACAAGCGTAAGCCCAAGAAAACTATCGTTGTCGTTTATAAGAATAAAGAAACCAATTAGCATAATTATTCCGGGCATTGAAAAAATGTAATGTGTAAAGTGAAATGGTAGCCCAAGAAAATTTCCGCTAAAAGCAAAAAGCCCTATTAGAATAAGTAAAACACCAGCCAAAACTTTTGAATTTGAGTTTCTCATTTTTAAATCTCCTAAATAATATAATTTTTATACTACCAATTTTTTAAATCGCCACCACCAAAGAGAATAATTCCAGTGATGATTAACTGTTTGTCGCTACCAACTTCTTGGTTGTGCTGAATTACTCGTTTATCCTTGAATCCACCAAAGATGCTAATTGTTTGAATTGAAACATTCCACTCGCGTGGGATTATGATACTTGAGCCACCAAAAAGAAAAAGGACTTCTAACTTACTTGTTCCATCTGCAAGTGTAGAATCAATCATGTTAATTTCTGAGCCACCAAATATCGCTGTTACATTTCCACCAGCAAAATTATCTATTTGGAAAGTTTTTTTGCCACCTCCAAAAATTGATGTATCTGTGATTGTTTGATTTTCGGTTTTGTATTCTGTAAATGTTGCATCGTCAATCTCAGAGTGGCTATTTCTGTTTTTATAAATTATATATCCACCCAAAGCAATAAATATAATTGGCCAAATATCTGGCAACACTCCTAAAATTCCAACAATAAAAATTGTGAGTCCCACCGACTTATTGTTCGAGGTAAAGTAAATTATTGCACCACCAATTAAAGCAAAAGTTTGCCACCTAAAAATTAGTGCTAAATATTCTCCCGGAAAGAAACCAAAATTTCTTGCTAAAAATAATCCACCCACTATTATTATTACAATTCCAATAAGAGTATTTGTTTGTATGTTGTTTTTCGTGTTCATCATTATTCCTTTTGTTTGATTGCAACTTACACTTATAGTAACTTTTCAAAAAGGAAAAATCGGTAAAGTGGGGCTATTATTCGGTGAATGGGGAAATATAACGTTTGAGTATCTGTTATTGAATATTGAATTTCGTATTTTTTCAAAAACTCTTTTTGGAAAAAATAATAATACGGATTAAATAATGACAGAAATAAGTTTGTTGGTTGGAATTATAGGATTGGTGCTTGGAATTGTAATTGCATTCTTTTTTACTAAAGCACTTATGAAAAATAAAATTGAGTTAGCAAAGGCTACCATTGAAAGCGAGGGAAATGAAAAACTTCTTAATTTGGAGAAAGAAAATTCGCAGTTGACTGAAAGGGTATTAAAGATTGGCGAGCTGGAATCCGTATTATCAAAACAGAAAGAAGAGCTAAAAGCAAAGGCAATTGAAAATGTTCAGTTAGAAAAAAAGATTGCTGAGCTACGAACTGCAATAGAGAAGGAGCGAGAAAGCACAATTGAAAAATTAAATATACTTGAAAATTCAAAAGAAGATTTGAAAAATGAATTTAAAAATTTGTCAAATGAAATTCTGGAAGAAAAGAGTAAAAAGTTTACTGCTACTAACAAAGAAAATATAGATGGTATTTTAACTCCGCTAAAAGATGAGTTTGAAAAATTCAAAAATAAAGTTGATGAAGTTTATATTAACGATACTAAAGATAGAACTGCACTTAAAACTCAAATTGATGGTTTAAGAGAATTAAATGAAAAATTAGGAAAAGAGGCATTAAGTTTAACCAATGCACTAAAGGGCGATTCGCAAAAACAAGGTGCTTGGGGCGAAGTAATTTTAGAACGTGTGCTTGAAGAATCGGGATTAACAAAGGGGTTGGAGTATGACACACAGCTTTCGTTCAATGATGACGAGGGCAAACGTAAACGCCCCGATGCAATTGTTCATTTGCCAAATAATAAAGATGTAATTATTGATTCAAAAGTTTCAATAGTTGCTTACCAAAATTATCATCAAACCCAAGATGCAAAGGAGAAGGAGCAGTTTCTTAAAGAGCATTTGCAATCCATTAAAAATCATATAAAAGGATTGAGCTTAAAAAATTACGATGATATTGAAGAAATCAAATCGTTGGATTATGTTTTAATGTTCATTCCAATAGAATCGGCTTTTATGCTTGCAATGGAAAATAATCGTGAACTATTTAGTGAGGCATTTGCAAAGAATATTGTAATTGTAACGCCAAGCACATTGTTGGTTACACTTAAAACAATTCAAAATATTTGGCGGTACGAAAAGCAAAATAAAAATGCTCAAGAAATTGCAAAGCGTGCTGGTGATTTGCACGATAAGTTTGTGAACTTTACAAATTCGCTTCTTGACGTTGGAGCCAGTCTGGACAAGGCGAAATTGCATTACGAAACTACATTAAATCGCTTAAAAAGTGGAAAGGGTAATTTGATTTCACAAACACTTAAAATTAAAAGCCTTGGAGTAAAATCAAAAAAAGAGTTGTCCGATAAATTAATTGATGATTCTGCAGATGACATTTTGTTAGATACGCAAACAGTCGAAGTGAACGAAGATGAGTAAAGTATTAAAAATTACTTTTGGATTACTTGGAACTTTTATAGCACTAATTATTGGAATAATTATTATTTCATATTTTATTCTACAATCAAAAATTCCAGAATACAACGGCGAAGTTAAAGTTAGTAACATTTCAAATGATGTTAAAATATATCGCGATGAACATGCAATTCCCTTTGTTATTGCTGAAGATGATTACGATGCAACATTTGCGTTAGGCTATATTCATGCACAAGAAAGATTATTCCAAATGGATATTTCTCGCCGTGCTGGTGAGGGGAGGCTTAGCGAAATACTTGGTAGTGAAACAATTCCCTTCGATAAAATGTTTAGAACTTTAGGCATATATAAATTGTGTGTAGAATCACTTCCGAGATTAAATCCGCTCACAAAAAAAATGCTTGAAGCCTATTCCAACGGAGTTAATGCTTACATAAAAGAAGCTCATGGAAATTACACTTTTGAATTTGATGTGCTAGGATACGAGCCAGAGTTGTGGAAACCAGAGCATAGCCTTGTGCTTACTAAACTAATGGCGTGGGAGCTTAATATTAGCTGGTGGACAGATATTGCATTTTCTCATTTAGTGCAAAAACTTGGAGAAGAAAGGGTTAAGCAGGTTCTTCCAAATTTTGATGAGAACGCACCAACAATAATTCCAACGTATTTGAAATCAGCTTCAATTGTCCCTACTGAGTTTTACAATGTGGATAAGGATTATCGTAAATTTATGGGTTTTGTAGGAACTCACATTGGCTCTAATAATTGGGTTGTAAATAGTAAAAAGTCAGAGAGTGGAAGCGTGATAATTGCGAATGATCCACACCTTGCTTTTCAAGCACCTGGGAAGTTTATGTTTTCGGTTGTTCGCAGTAAGGGGTGGAGCGGAGAGGGATTCTCAATTCCTGGTTTGCCAACATTTATCATTGGAAAAAATACTGATATAGCATGGGTTTTAACAAACGTAATGGCTGATGACGCTGATTTTTATGTGGAAAAGTTTGATTCTATGGCAACAAAATATTTAGTTAATAATGAATGGCGAAATCTTGAAATAATTGAAGATACAATTATTGTTAAAGACTCAAATCCAATTATTTATTCAATAAAAAAAACTCATCGTGGACCAATTATTTCTGATATTCATAATTATAATAAAATGTTTAAAAATAATTTCCAAAGTACTACTAACATAAGTATGCGTTGGACTGGCTTAGATTTTTCGGATGAAATTTTTGCGATGCTATCTATTAATAGAGCTAAGAACTGGAACGACTTTGAGAATGGTGTAGAGTATTTTACTGCTCCTGGTCAAAATTTTGTTTACGGAGATAAAGAAGGGAACATTGGATATATCTGTGGTGCAAAACTTCCATTAAGAGAAACCAATAGTCCAACTTTAATTTTTGATGGAACCACTGATAAATATGATTGGAAAGGATATGTGCCATACAATGAAATGCCAAAATTATTTAATCCATCTGATAATTTTATAGCTTCGGCAAATAATAAAACAATTAGAAATTTTCCATATCATATCTCAAATTTGTGGGAGCCTGCTTCACGGATTGAACGAATTACAGAATTGCTAACAAGCAAAGAGAAGCATTCATCGGACGATTTTAAAAAATATCAGCACGATTTTTTTTCGCATTATGCTAAACATATAACTCCATTTATTCTCAATGCGTTCAACGATGTAACGGTTAATGATGAAAATCTCAATACAGTATTGAGTTTGCTACGTCAGTGGGATTTTGTAGTTGATATGAAAAGCCAAACTCCAACAATATTTAATGAGTTTTTGCAAAAGTTAATGAAAAATATTTTCCATGATGAAATGGGGGATGAATTGTTTAAGGAATATATTTTTATTGCAAATGTTCCGTACAGAAAAATTAGAGAATTGTTAGAAAATAAAAATTCAGAGTGGTGGGATGACGTAGCTACTAAAAACATTGAGTCCCGTGATGAAATTATCCGTAATAGTTTAGCAGATGCCTTAACATCGCTAGAAAATAGTTTAGGAAAAGATATTGCTTTTTGGCAATGGAAGGAATTACATACTGTTACATTTAAGCATCTGTTCACACATAGCACGCCAATGCTTAGCAACCTTCTTAACATTGGCCCATTTCCAATTAGTGGCGATGGGACAACAATTTTTAATACTGAGTATTCTTTTACTACGCCTTACAAAAATATATTAGGTCCAGCTCTAAGATTTATTTTTGATTTTGCAAAACCAGATGAGTTGAACTTTATTCTTCCAACAGGGGAATCGGGATATTTTATGAGTAATCATTACAGCGATATGACACAGCACTGGCTTGATGGGAAATATTTAAAAATAAATATTAATACTTCTAATATTAAGGAACGAAAATATAATTTGTTGAAGTTGGTTAAAGAGTAACTAATTATAAGGTCAAATAAGCTACTAATGATAATTCTTCCGTGATACCACAAGGCGGGAGGGAATCTATATAATATTATATACTAATAAGTTGTTGTCGTACAAATAGGTCGCTACCTTTGTAAAGGTATAGTAATCTTTGCAAAAATATTATTTTGCTGTACCTCAAATTATAAGTAAATCAGAGTAGAAAACAGTAAATTTAATATTCAAAAAATTATGAGTTAGAATGAGAGTAACAGAACATTTATACAAATCGAACGAAACATTGATTAGTTTCGAAATCATTCCACCAAAGCGAGGTGGAGATATAAAACAATTGCTTAGTGTATTAGAAGACCTTGTAAAGTTTAATCCGCCTTTTATTGATATAACAAGTCATTCTGCCGAGGTTCTTTACGAGGAGAATGCTGATGGTGGATACAATATGAAGATTAAGCGTAAACGCCCAGGTACACTAGGCATTTGTGCTTTAATCCAAAATAAATATGGTATTGATGCAGTGCCACATGTAATTTGTAACGGATTTACAAAAGAGGAAACGGAAGACTTTTTGATAGAGCTTCGTTATCTAGGAATTGATAACGTCCTTGCTGTACGTGGCGATGATAGTGGTTATAAAAAACAAGTTAAATTTGGACGTTCAATAAATGAATATGCGGTTGATTTAGTTAAACAAATTAGTAATATGAACAATGGGCATTACGTTGAGGATACATTACTTGATGCTGACAAAACCAATTTTTGTGTTGGTGTTGGTGGATATCCTGAAAAGCATTTTGAAGCTCCAAATATGGATTTGGATATTAAATATGCAAAAGAAAAAGTAGATGCAGGTGCCGAGTATATTGTAACTCAAATGTTTTTTGATAATAAATATTATTATGAATATGTAGAAAGGTGTAGAGAGGTCGGGATTGGAGTCCCAATTATTCCAGGGCTAAAAATGCTAACAAGTAGAAGGCAGTTAACAACATTGCCTAAAATATTTTCAATTGATTTGCCTACGGATTTGGTAAATGAAGTCTCGGAAGCAAAAGATGCAAATATTCTAGAGGTTGGTGTTAACTGGGCTGCAAAGCAAGTTGAAGATTTAATTAATAATAGTTCACCCGCAATACATTTCTATATTATGCAAAATGCTAGACCAATAAATATGTTGATGAAGAAATTGAATTTATAAAAATGGAATAAGATGAAAAAATTTCAAAATCTAAAAATTAATAAAGGACGCTCTAAAAAATTAAATTGGGGTGTTGCTGGTTGTGGCAATTTTTTGGAGAATACTTTTCTTCCAACTTTACAACAATTAAAGAGAAGTAAGTTAACTTCGGTGTATAGTTCCAATAAGAAAAGAGCGGAATTTATAAAACAAAAATTTAATGCAGATAATAGCTTTGATGATTACAAGGAGTTTCTAAAAAGTGATATTGATGCCATTTATATATCAAGCAAAAACTCTGACCACTATAAGCAAGTTATCTTAGCGGCTAAGGCTGGTAAGCACATCCTTTGTGAAAAACCTCTTTCAATTACAGTAGAACAAGCAGAAGAAATGGTAGATGTCTGCAATAAGAATAATGTTATTTTAACAATTAATTATGTTTTTAGGCATCATCCAATTATTAAAAAAACTAAAGAATTTATTGAGGGAAATTTACTTGGAAAAATAGTTTCAATTTCTGCAAAATTTAATTTTGATTATAAACCGAATGATAATTTTAGATTTACTCTTAATGAAAGTGGTGGCGGTGCATTACGTGATCTCGGAACGCATCTGATTGATTTGTTAAGATATCTTGGTGGTGAAATTGAGTCAATAAGCGGAGCTATCGATAATGTTATTTACGATAGTGAGGTTGACGATTTTGCTATTGGTATTGTTAAGTTTAAAAATGGTGGCTACGGCGATTTTAATGTTTCGTTTAATGTTAGTGAACCTGTAAATAGAATTGAAATTCTTGGTCATAGAGGAACTATAATTATTGATAAAATGATTGGGCAAAAACACGCAACAAGTAAAATGACAATTAGCCTTGAAAATGAAGGGCGTAAAGCATTTAGAAGAAGAGCCAATAGACAATTATATTTATTGCGAGATGTTCAAAAAGCGTTCTTAAAAAATGAAAACCCACTTATTACTAGTTATGATGGATTAGTAAATATGCAACTAATAACAGAGCTTGAAGAAAAATGAGTTTAAGAGAAAAATTAATTGCAACGTGCCACAGAGTTTACGAAAAAGGATTTGTTGCCGCCTATGATGGTAATCTTTCAGTAAGAATAAATAAAGATGAAATTTTAATTACACGGTCTTTGGTTAATAAAGGAAGTGTAACAGATAAAGATATTTTAACAATTGATAATAATGGAAAATTGCTTGAAGGCAGTGGTAAAATAACCACAGAAGTTAAACTCCATTTGAAAGTTTATAACAATAGACAAGATATTAGTTCTGTTATACACTGTCATCCGCTTTATTCAACAGCAATAGCTACAGCTCGTGAAGAGTTTCCAAACAATGTTTTTCCCGAAGTAATTTTAACTTTAGGTAAAGTTCCAATTTGTAAATATGCAACTCCTTCAACAAGTGATTTAGCAGAGTCATTAACTCCGTTTGTCGATTATGCAAATGTTTTTCTTTTGTCTAATCATGGTGTGGTTGCAGTTGGGGATTCTTTAGAAACAGCATACTATAGAATGGAAAAATTAGAGCATATTTCTGAAACTATTTTTATTGCAGAATCAATGGGGAATCTTAGAAAACTTTCTATTAAAAATATTAATGAGCTTTATTCCATTGCGACAAAAACATACGGAATTAAAATTAATGAAAAGAATAGGGTCACAGTCTAAATGCTAAATAATGAAATCACAGTTGGATTATTATTAGGCGGTGCTTCACCCGAACGTGCTGTCTCTAAGCATTCCGCACAAGGAGTATTGAAAGCGCTAAGAAAACTGGGATACAATGTTGTGCTAATTGACCCTGCCTACGGAAAAGACCAACCTCAAATAGAAAGTGAATATTTTACTGAGTGTGATTGTTCCCCAATTCTTTCATCAAACTATATTGATACAATAAATTCAAATCTGTTTGAGGATGTTGATATTGTCTTTAATGCTTTACACGGAAGTTGGGGAGAGGATGGCAAAGTTCAGTCCTTGCTTGAGTTTAAGAAAATTCCATATACTGGCTCTGGTATTTTAGCATCAGCAGCTTCTATGGATAAACATATTACTAAAACTATTATAAAGCATAGCGGAGTTTCAACTGCCAACTGGATTCTAATTGAAAAAAGTTCTTTTGATTTTGAAAAAATTAAAAATATTATTGACAAAAAATTAAGTCTTCCACTTGTGGTTAAACCTAACAATCAAGGTTCTGCAATTGGACTTTCTATTTGTAAAGATATAAATGAATTAGAAAGGGGAATAGAACTCGCTTTTCAGTTTTCCAAAAATATTTTAATTGAGCAATACATTCACGGATATGAAGTTACTGTTGGAATTGTTGGCAACCAAGTTTTACCAGTATTGGAAATTAAACCAAAGAATGAATACTACGACTATGAGTGCAAATACACAGTTGGAATGAGTGAATATGAAGTGCCTGCAAAATTTCCAAAGGAAGTTTGCAAACACTTGCAAAGTCAAGCCAGGCTTGCATACAATTCAGTTGGATGTAAAAACTATGGGCGTATTGATTTTATTTTGGATAAAGATTTAAATTCATTTTGTCTTGAAATAAATACATTGCCAGGTCTCACAAGCACAAGTTTACTTCCTAAAGCTGCACTTGCTACTGGAATTTCTTTTGAACAACTTATTGATAGAATTATTAAAACATCTTTAAATGAGTTATGAAAAAAGATAAAATTCTAAAAATTGTTTATGTAATTATTGCAATATCAATAATTACTCTTCTCATTATAAATGACAATGGTGTAATTAAATTTTTGAATTTAAAAAATGAAATTGTTCAATTAGATAAAAAAATTGCTACTACCAAGTTGCAAATAAAAAAACTCAATTCCGAAATAGATTCTCTTAAAAATAGTGATGTTAAAATAGAGCAAGTGGCACGTGATAGATATCGTATGAAATACGAAGATGAAATACCAGTAAGAATTAATAAGCAATAACACTTTGAATAAATCATTTCAAATACCATCAATCCCTTTGTCAGAGCGAGTTCGCCCAATTTCGCTAGAAGCATTTTTCGGTCAAAAAAAACTTGTGGGTAGCGGAAAACCAATTGGAACTATGATTGAAAATGATTCAATCAGTTCTATGATACTTTGGGGACCGCCTGGAACTGGAAAAACAACTCTTGCAAAAATTATTTCGGAGAAAACTTCATCGGAGTTTTTTCAATTAAACGCCGTCTCTTCTGGGGTTAAGGATGTTCGCAATGTAATTAAAATTGCAAAACAGAATTTGCTTTACAATAAAAAGACAATTTTATTTATTGATGAAATTCACCGTTTCAATAAATCGCAACAAGATGCACTTCTTAACAGCGTTGAATCTGGCGAAATTACTCTTATTGGTGCAACAACTGAAAATCCATCCTTTGAAGTAATACCAGCACTTCGCTCACGTGCACGTGTTTATATTTTAGAAGCATTATCATCAGATGACTTAAAAGCCATAATTCATAGGGCTATTACGGATGATGAATTTCTTAAAAAACTTCCAATAAAATCAGTTGACGAAAATTTTCTAATTTATGTTTCTGGTGGCGATTCAAGAATTCTTCTAAATATTTTGGAAGATTCAGTGAAGTTTCTTCTTAGTAAAGATGAAATAATTATTACAAAAGAAATTATTGAAAATATTGTGCAACAAAAAAATGTGTCTTACGATAAAGGTGGCGAGGAACATTACAATATTATTTCGGCATTTATAAAAAGCATTAGAGGTAGCGACCCCGATGCAGCCCTTTATTGGATGGCTCGAATGCTAGAAGGTGGTGAAGACCCACTTTTTATTGCTCGCAGATTAGTAATTCTTTCATCGGAAGATATTGGCAATGCTTCGCCAAACGGACTTGTTCTTGCAGAGGCAACATTTAGTGCGGTTCATAAAATTGGAATGCCTGAAGCTCGTATAATACTATCTCAGTGCGTTACATATCTAGCATCTGCACCAAAGAGCAACGCTTCCTATCTTGCTATTAAAAAAGCTGAGCAGGATGTGAGAAACAATCCTCTCTACGCTGTTCCATTCCATTTACGGAATGCACCAACAAGCTTAATGAAATCAATTGGTTACGGAAAAGAGTATAAATATCCTCACGATTTTGAAAATAATTTCGCCCCTCAAAACTATTTTCCAAATGAGATAAAAAAAACTCAGTATTACTTTCCAACAGAAAATGGACAGGAAAAAAATCTGAAAGATAAATTGCAAAGTATTTGGAAAGGCTTTAAAGAATATTCAAAAAAAAACTAGTTAAACTATTTTAAAAAGTTTACCAGGTAGTTGCTGCACTATACCCTTAAATTCCAACGATAATAAATTTACCAATGTATCTGACATTGATAATCCAGATTCTATCATAATCCTATCTATTTGCTTCGGAATATTATCAAGCGTATCATAAATTTTTTCTTCAAACAAAGATAAATCAAGTTGAGGCTTCGGAATGTTTTTGCCTATAATTGGTTTTAATTTTAATTGAAGTTCAACTAAAATGTCTTCAGGCTCACTAACTAATTTTGCACCATTTCGTTGGATTAAAATATTTGTTCCACGGCTTTGTTCACTAGTTATGTTACCTGGAATTGCAAATACTTCTTTGTTCTGATCTAATGCAAATTTTGCAGTTTGCATTGCACCGCCATTCTCCTTGGTTTCAGCTACTAATGTACCTAACGATATACCTGCAATAATTCTATTTCGTTTCGGAAAGTTTTGAGCATCAGGCTTTGTTCCAAGCGGAAATTCTGAAATGACAGCTCCGTTCTCAATTATTTCGTTAAATAATTTTCCATTTTCTGGAGGATAAATAACATCTAAACCAGAACCAATAATTGCAATTGTTCTACCACCAGCTTTTATAGCGGACTTATGTGCAATAGAATCAATACCTCTAGCCATTCCGCTAACTATTGTAATATTTTGTTTAGCTAGTTCCGATGAAAAATAATTAGAAATCGATTTGCCATAGTCGGTGCATTTCCTTGTTCCAACAATCGAAATAGATTGGGCATCGTTCTGTTCATAAGTTCCAAGAATATAGAGTATTAGTGGGGGATAGTATATGTTTTTCAATTGCTGAGGATAATCATCATCCCAATACGTTACAACTTTTCCACCCAGCTTTGTTAGAACTTGGATTTCCTTTTCATACTTTAATTTGGAAGAATTATAGGTTTGGATTTGCTTGAAAATTCGTTCGGATAGAACTTCAGATGTTTTGCTCTTAATTATTAATGTCTCTTTATTGCAATTAAAAATACTATCAATTGAGCCAAAAATTTCAACTAAGTTTAAGAGCCTAATAACTCCTATACCCTCTATTGCTAAGAGAAAACGAATTTTTGTAAAATTATTTAATCTATCTGCATTCAAAGTGCCCTACAAAATTATGAAGTAAAAACTTTAGGTATTACTTTACTTTTTTCCTTTTGTAAAAAATTGAAAGGGGGAAAAACACCAAATACCCCAAAAGTAAAATTATTGGGGAAACAGAAAGAGCCAAAGGGTTATCCCATTTGCCTTGTGCCATAAAAGTATATCCCACAATTAAAGTAACGATACCAATTGCGAGAAATATGTAATTTTCTTTTGTCCAATAATTTGCAAAAGGAGAAATAAACCCTTTCTTTTGTTTTTGTCTTTTTGTTTTTGCCATATCTATCTCAAGTTAAATTAAAAAGCCCAGTATTGGGGGGAAATACTGGGCAGGAACACAATTCCAAAGAAATACATACTTCAAAAGAGTGATTACGCAATATATAATTAGTTCTCTTTTAAGTCAAGAACATTATTTAGGTATTTGGTAAACAATCTTTCTTATAGTGTCAAACTGCAAATATGGATATTCGTCGCGAATCAAATCAATTGCATTTGTCGCACTAATCTTTTTCTGCCTCATTTCTCTAAAATTCAGCTTAATAAGATAATCTCTAACAGATTTTTCGTTAATTAAACCTTTACTATTTAGAAGATCGTATATATTATCATTAATAAGATCAGATAAAGGATTTGCAGTTGAACTATTATTATTTAGTGGATTCATAACACTGCCTCATAGTTAATTAATAAATCTCACATAGAAAACATAGTATAAAAGAACATTTCTGATAACAAATTAGTACCAGATAGTACTAAGCTAAACAATGCAATCCTAAAAAAGTTCCAAACAATAAAATATTAGAAATTATAATAAAACCAAAAGGCATAATATGAGCTAAAAAAGCGATAATTAAAAAAAAGATAAATATACTTTCACAAATATTTGCAATTAACGAAAATAAACTCTAAACTTAGAGCTGTGATTTTTTAGAATATGCTATTTGAATAATGAAAGAAGAAAAGAAAAAATAGAGATATTTAATTTTTATTTTGACATTTCAAATAATTATATCTAACTTTGATGATGCAATTTTTAGAGACTTGATGATTGATATAACGATTTACGATGAAAAAGTGATAATAAAATAATTTTGCTTGACAAAATTAAATAAAACACTTAAGTTTCGAGTCCGTTTGAAAATGATGTTCTTAAACAGAGTGAATGACTAAAGCAAGACTTTAGTGAATGACAAGATAAGTAAGATTACGCGAGTTTTAAAGTTAATTTACAACGGAGAGTTTGATCCTGGCTCAGGATGAACGCTGGCGGCGTGCTTAACACATGCAAGTCAAGGGGAAAGTTTTCTTCGGAGAATTAGTATACTGGCGCACGGGTGAGGAATATATAAGTAATCTACCTATGGGAATGGAATAACTTCGAGAAATTGGGGCTAATACCATATAATATAGCGACGCCGCATGGTGATGCTATCAAAGTAATTTATTACGCCTGTAGATGAGCTTGTAGTCGATTAGTTTGTTGGTGGGGTAATGGCCTACCAAGACTACGATCGATAGCTGGTCTGAGAGGATGATCAGCCACACTGGAACTGAGACACGGTCCAGACTCCTACGGGAGGCAGCAGTGAGGAATATTGGGCAATGGACGAAAGTCTGACCCAGCAACGCCGCGTGGAGGATGAAGGTCGTAAGATCGTAAACTCCTTTTTATTGGGAAGAAAAAGCAGGTTTGTAGCCTGTATTGACTGTACCTTTAGAATAAGCCCCGGCTAACTACGTGCCAGCAGCCGCGGTAATACGTAGGGGGCAAGCGTTATCCGGATTTACTGGGTATAAAGGGCTCGCAGGCGGACTTATAAGTCAGAGGTGAAATCCTACAGCTTAACTGTAGAACTGCCTTTGAAACTGTAAGTCTTGAGATCGGAAGAGAGAGATGGAATTCCAGGTGTAGTGGTGAAATACGTAGATATCTGGAAGAACACCAATGGCGAAGGCAGTCTCTTGGTCCGCATCTGACGCTGAGGAGCGAAAGCGTGGGTAGCAAACAGGATTAGATACCCTGGTAGTCCACGCCGTAAACGATGAATACTAGGTGTCGGGTTCTTAGAACTCGGTGTCGCAGCTA
>CAMZLW010000004.1 GCA_947311785.1 uncultured Ignavibacteriales bacterium
CCCGCCTTAGCTGGAGTTAGGGATGATAACCTTTTGGGTTGAAGGATTATTGTTGTCATCCCTTACTCCAGCTTGAGCGATTCAGCATTTGTGCTTTTCTAATGCTGAATTTGGGTTAATATTTAAAAATTATCTTTTACAAAGTACGTAAACTATTCAATTTTCACAAAACGTTAAAATATAATTCTATCACACACTTAATAAAAAAGACTTGACATCCAATAAAAATGTTGCTATTTTAGAGTTGTAATCATTACAAAATAATAAACAAAACATATTTCTAAGGAGAACAAAATGTTAAAAATAGGAAAAGTAGTTCCAAACTTAAAATTACAGGCATTTCATAATGAAGAAATTAAGGATATTAGCTTAAAAGATTATAGAGGTAAATGGTTAGTTGTTGTTTTTTATCCAGCAGATTTCACATTTATTTGTCCAACAGAATTAGAAGATTTGGCAAAAAAATATGATTCTTTCAAAGCAAGTAATGGCGAAATTTTAAGCATAAGTACAGACACAGTATTTGTTCACAAAGCATGGCACGATACTTCGGACGCAATTAAAAAGATTACTTATCCAATGGGTGCAGATCCAACAGGACAAATTTCCAAAAAATTTGGTGTTTACATCAAGGAAGAAGGAATGGCACTTAGAGGAAGTTTTATTATTGACCCAGATGGTGTTTTGAAAGCGTACGAAATTCATGATAATAGCATTGGTAGAAGTGCAGATGAGTTGTTGCGTAAACTTCAAGCAGCAAAATTTGTAGCTGAAGCAGATGGAGAAGTATGCCCAGCTAACTGGACACCAGGTGCAGAAACATTGCACCCTGGATTAGATTTAGTTGGTAAAATATAAATATTTCAAATGGGATTTAGAGTTCTAAAATTCCATTTAGATTTTAGAAAGATAAAATGAGTTTAACTAGAGCAGAAAATATATCAAAAATGTTGACTGAAAAGGGTGTAAGTCCTTCGATACAGCGTATAAAAATATTGCAGTTTATATTGGATAACGAGCATCATAGTTCGGTAGATATAATTTATCAAGAGCTAATTCACGAAATTCCAACGCTATCAAAAACAACAGTTTACAACACACTTGCATTATTTGTAGAAAAGGGAATTATTAATTCTATAACAATTGATAATACCGAAATACTTTACGAAAAATCGCAAAAACCACATGCACATTTTCAGTGTAATATTTGTAAAAATATTATTGATATTGAATTGGATAGCAATTTATATGGAATTACAGAAATTGAAAAGAACAGAGTAGAAAAAGTAAATATTCATTTAAGAGGTATTTGTAGTAAATGCCTTAAGAACGAATCTATAAATATATAAAAAAATAAGTTTTTAAAAAGGAGAAATATAATGGGAGTAAGCAGAGCAAAGGCAGTATGGAATGGCGAGTTAAAAAGTGGAAGTGGTAAAATGAATTTTACTGGTTACGAAGGACCATTTACATTTGCATCACGTTTTGAAGATGGAGCAGAAACAAACCCCGAAGAATTAATTGGTGCAGCAAATGCAGGATGTTTTTCAATGTTTCTATCTGCACTTTTAGGTGGCGAAAAAATAGTTCCTACAAGTATTGAAACAACAGCAAAAGTAACATTAGGCACTGTTGATGGTGGACCTAAAATTACTGGTATTGAGTTGAGTTGTGAAGCAAATATACCTGGAATTAGTGATGAAGATTTTCAAAAATTGGCTAAAGACGCCAAAGAGAAATGCCCTATTTCGCAGTTGTTTGCAGGAACAGATATTACATTAAGTGCAAAATTAGTTGGCTAATTTTAAGCTATGTAAGTTAATTATCTAGGGATGAAATTTTTGAAGTAAATTCAAACAATTTCATCCTTTTTTATTAAATTTGTGTTTTAAATCTTTGCGGAAATTTTTACATTAAACAGAAATAAAATATTTAAGTTATAGGAAAGGAATAATGGCAAAACAGCTAGTATTGAACAGCATTATAACACAAGTAATGAAAATTTCACCAATTAATATCATTATCCGAGTTACTCCAGATGGTTGGGATATACCAGATTTTGAAGCAGGTCAGTTTGCAGTTTTGTACTTACCAGGCTCTGCACCACGTTGCGAAAATGCAAAACCACAAGAACAGGAAATTGACCCAGCAAAAATGATTCGTAGAGCATACTCAATTGCTTCATCTTCTAAGAATAAGGAATATATTGAGTTTTACATTACTTTGGTTCATAATGGCGAATTAACTCCACGAATTTTTGCATTACAACCAGGCGATAAAATTGGGATGACTTCCAAATTTACTGGAATGTTTACAATGGATAAAGCTCCGCATGATGCTAATCTTATTTTAATAGCTACCGGAACTGGCGTTGCCCCTTATATAAGTATGTTGCGTTCAAGTGCTTTAGAAAATCCTAACAGAAAAATTGCAGTTCTTCACGGTGCTTATAATTCTTGGGATTTAGGATATTCTTCTGAGCTTTCTTTACTTCAATCAATTTCCCCTAACTTCACTTACATCCCAACAATTACCGATACCAAGGATGAAATAATTCCGTGGGGTGGCGAAGTAGGTTTTGTGCAAGATATTTGGAAATATAAAAAGCTTGATGAAAAATGGAACCAAAAACTAACTGCAGAAAATACACACGTATTTTTATGTGGCAATCCGTATATGATTGATGAAACAATTTCGATGCTAGAAGATGAAGGTTTTGTTGAACATAAAGCAAAAGTAGTTGGGCAAATTCACGCAGAAAAATGGTAATTGCTCTATTATCTAATAAGAGACACACGCCTTGCGATAGAATCCTTTGCATAATTAAATGGTTATTCCAAATTTTTACGCTGAGTTCATCAAAGTCCATTTCAGAATCCTTACCATGAATTTGCATTAATATATGCTGAATCAAGGTCAGTATGACGTTTTTTGCTATGTAAAACTTTTTAATAATTGATTGTCATTCCCGAATGTTTCTATCGGTAATCTCATAAAGTATATGGAAGAGCTAACCCTCTTCCTTTTTTTTATAAAACTCCAAAACCAAATTTGCCTTAGCTTTGCCCACCACAACCGATAAATCATCAAAAGACTTTTTCTTAATTTCATTAACACTTTTAAATTCAACCAATAATTTGGTTGCTACAGTTTCTCCAATTCCTTTAATTTCTGTAAGCTCTGTTTGGAATGTTCGCTTGCTTCTTCGCTCTCTGTGAAATGTAATTGCAAACCTATGTGCTTCATCCCTAAGGTGCTGTAGTAGTTTAAGCGATGATGATGTTTTAGGAATTGTTTGTGCTTCAGAATCTCCTGGAAAAAATATTTCTTCCAAGCGTTTTGCTAATCCAATAATGTTGTAATTTTTATATCCAAGATTGTTCAGTATCGATACAGCACTAGAGAGCTGTCCTTTTCCGCCATCAACCATAATCAGTTCTGGTAAGGGAATGCTCTCATTTTTGAGTCTTGTGTATCTTCGCTCAACAACCTCGCGCATCGATGCAAAATCGTCAACGCCATCAACAGCTTTAATTATAAAGCGTCTGTATAACGATTTTTTTGGTTTGCCATCCACAAACACCACTAAAGACGCGACCGTTTCGCTTCCTTGAATATGTGAAATATCAAAACACTCTATTTTTCTTGGAAGAACATCTAAGCGTAAATCTCGTTTAAGTGCTTGTAAAACGTAGGGCAGATTCCCTTCCTTTTTCATCTTCTGTAGTTGAATATCTTTTAATTGAAGAATTGCATTTTGTTTGCACATCTTCAAAAGCTGCATTGTATCACTTTTAATCTTTGGTATTACAAATTTAACATTTCGTTCAGATTTTGTTTTTAACCAATCGAGAAGTAAATCTTTTTCAAAAGGGGGTATTTCAATTATTATTTCTTTTGGAACTTCAACAAACTCGTTGTAATAAAATTTAATTGCTGAACTATAAATTTGATTTAGTTGTTCATCTGGTGTGCTTGTAATCTTTAGTTGTTTTCGTCCAATTAATCTACCTTCGCGAATATTTAAAATTGTGCAAGCAACATCTTTCCCTTCCACAGCAACGGATAATACGTCTCTATCACCAAAATCAGTTGAGACAATTTTTTGTTTGGAAGAATAAACTTCTAGCTTGCCAATGGTGTCGCGTATTTCTGCAGCTTTTTCATATTGGAAATTATCCGATGCAACTTTCATTTCGTGATGGAGTTCTTTAATTAATAATTCGGATTTCCCCTTTAAAACTTTAATTAAATTAGCAACCATTTTATTGTATGATTCCTCGGAAACCAAACCCTCACAAGGTCCATCGCATTTTTTTATGTGGTAATCTAAACAGATTTTAATTTTCTTTTTGGAAATAGTTTCGTCATTAATATGATATTTACAACTTCGAATTTTGAAAACTTGATTAATCATTCGCAAAGATGATTTCATATCTTTAACATTTGTGTAGGGACCAAAATATTTTGAGCCATCCTTAACTACAAATCTGGTTGCAAATACTTGGGGATAAGGTTCATTTGTAATGCGTATATATGGAAATGTTTTATCGTCTTTTAGATTAATATTGTAGCGTGGCTTAAGCTCTTTAATAAAATTATTTTCAAGCACAAGAGCTTCAATTTCATTATCTGTAACAATCAGTTGAAAATCTTTTATCTTTTTAACTAAAGCCAAAGTTTTAGGAGAGTCAACAGTAGAGCGGAAATATGAGCGAACACGGCTCCGTAAATTTTTTGCTTTTCCCACATAAATAACTTTATCGTTTTTATCCTTAAACTGATATACACCAGGCAGTGTGGGCAAGGCATCAATTTTAGATTTTAAGTCTTCGTTTTTTTCTGATTTAATTTTTGACATAAACAAAGATAATAAAATTAAGGGAATGATAGAATTAGGGAGAATTTCGGTTACATCTTATTTTGTCCGTAGGACTACTACGGAGAAGCAGTTATACTATTTACTCTTTTTATAAAGTTCACCACGATAAATCGTGGTGTTATTCTTATGTCTATTTTGTAAGAACTTCCAGCACATCGTTGTGAAAGTTCTACGACAAAATAGAATGTTATCAGAATTTCCATCTCATTCCAAGCCCATTTTTAATATATTTCATCATTGAAAATTAAAATTATGGAGATAAAATGTTTTCATCTAAAACATATATTCAAAGACGAAATGAACTAAAAAAAATAATGAAGAGCGGTATCCTTTTCTTTCCTGGTGCAGTAGATACACCAATGAATTACAGGTCAAATACATTTAAATTCCGACAAGATTCTACATTCCTTTATTACTTTGGAATAGATGCACCAAATCTTGCTGCAGTAATTGATGTTGATAATAACAGAGAAATAATTTTTGGAAACGATAGAGAAATAGACGACATAGTTTGGATGGGACCAGAAAAGTCAATAGCAGAAAGGGCTACAGAAGTTGGAGTTTCGGAAACAAAGCGAATAACAGAATTAGCAAATGCGTTAGCAAGTCATGCAAAGGCTGGTGAGGTGATTCATCATTTGCCACAACATCAAGCACAGATAATGATTGAGTTTGATAAATGGCTTAACATCCAACCAACAGAAGTAAATGAAAAATCATCAAAGGATTTTATACGTGCTGTAGTTAAGCAGCGTTCAATAAAATCGGATGAGGAAGTTGCAGAGATTGAAAAAGCATTGGATACAAGCTACTTAATGAACACACTTGCAATGCGTGCAAGTACTACTGGAACTTTAGAGCGAGAAGTTTTTGGAGCAGTTGAAGGTTTGGCACTTGGAATGGGAAATGGAATATCGTTCCCCGTGATTTTTTCTGTTAACGGAGAAACTTTGCATAATCATCATCACGAAAATATTATGAAAGATGGCGATTTAGTTCTGCTCGATTCTGGTGCAGAATCTTTATTACACTATGCCAGCGATATAACTCGCACTTTTCCAGTTAGTGGTAAATTTACACAACGACAAAAAGATATTTACAACATTGTGTTGGATTCGCAATTAAAAGCAATTGAGTTAATTAAGCCTGGAGTAAACTATAAAGAGATTCATCTTGAAACAGCAAAAATAATTGCAAGTGGATTAAAAGAACTTGGCCTCATGAAAGGTAGTGTTGATGAAGCTGTTAAGGCTGGAGCTCACGCACTCTTTTATCCACACGGTTTAGGACATATGCTTGGGCTTGATGTGCACGATATGGAAGGACTTGGCGAAGGCTTTGTAGGTTACGATGAAAAGACTCAGCGTAGCGATCAGTTTGGTTTAGCATATTTGCGTCTTGCAAAAGAGCTTCATCCTGGATTTGTAATTACGGTTGAACCTGGAATTTATTTTATTCCTCAACTCTATAAAAATTGGAAAGCAGAAAATAAAAATTCAGAATTTATTAATTACGATAAGGTTGCTGAGTATATGGATTTTGGTGGAATTAGAATTGAAGATGATGTTCTTGTTACTGATACTGGAAATAGAGTTCTTGGCAAATCTCCAATTCCTAAAACTATCGAAGAAGTTGAAAAGGCGTGTGGATAAAGGAAAGTTATAAGTTGCTAAGTGCCTAAAGTTGAAAAACAAAAGAAGCATTTCCCCCTTTTTAACTTATGGCATTTCCTAAAAACATTAAGATGATATGAGATTATAAATGACCATTTACCAAAAATTAGAAACAGAGTTTGCAACAAAAATTCCAAAAGAAAAAATTTACACAGATGAACTCAACAGGCTTGCATACGGAACAGATGCAAGTTTTTACAGACTAATTCCAGAGATTGTTGTTAAAGTTAAAACCACCGAGGAAGTTCAGTTTGTTGTAGCTAAGTGTAACGAAATGAAAGTTCCTGTTACGTTTCGTGCTGCAGGCACAAGCCTTTCGGGGCAAGCAATTTCCAATTCCGTTTTGATGGTTACAGAACGAGATTGGAGAGGATATAAAATTTCTGAGGACAAACAGTTTATTTCTCTTGAGCCATCGGTAATTGGAAGTTTTGCAAATGCCTATTTAAAATCATACGATAAAAAAATAGGTCCCGATCCAGCATCAATAAATGCTGCAATGATTGGTGGTATTGCTGCCAACAATGCAAGTGGAATGTGCTGTGGCACAGCTCAAAATAGTTACAATACTCTTGAAAGCATGAAAGTAATTCTGTGTGATGGAACTCTAATTGATACTGGCGATAAGGAATCTATAAACTCATTTAAGAAATCTCATAAAGAATTAATTGATAATATTATTGAGTTGCACAAAGTGGTAAACGCAGATGATGAGCTTGCAAGTTTAATACGCCACAAATATAAAATGAAAAACACAACTGGTTACAGCTTAAATTCGCTGGTTGATTTTTCTAATCCCATTGATATCATTGAGCATTTGATGATTGGTTCAGAGGGAACTCTTGGATTTATTTCTGAAATTACTTACCGAACAGTTCTTGAGGCACCTAATAAAGCGAGTGCGTTAATCTTGTTCCAAAACATGAGAGATGCGTGTGAGGCAGTATTTACATTAAAAAAACAAGCTGTTGATGCTGTTGAAATAATGGATAGAGCAGCGTTGCGTTCAGTTGAAGAGAAAGCTGGAATGCCAGGCTACCTTAAAACACTGGATGAAAGTGCAACATCACTCCTTGTTGAAACTTCGGCAATAGATAAAGCAGAACTCCAAAAGCAAATGAATCAGATTACAGAGAGTTTAAGTGATTACAATTTAGTTCTTCCAGTTGAGTTTACTGATGTTCCATCGGAGTATTCAAAATTGTGGGATATTCGCAAAGGTTTATTCCCATCTGTTGGGGCAATGAGAGAAGTTGGAACATCTTGTATAATTGAAGATGTTGCTTTCCCCTTGGATAAACTGGCTGATGCTGCTTTAGAGTTGCAATCACTTTTTGCAAAATATCATTACGATGAAGCAATAATTTTTGGACATTCACTCGAAGGGAATTTACACTTTGTCTTTAATCAAGATTTTAGTAATGCCGCTGAAGTGCAGCGATACAAAGCCTTTATGGATGAAGTTATTGAAATGACTGCTGGCAAGTATAAAGGCTCTTTAAAAGCAGAACATGGCACTGGAAGAAATATGGCTCCATTTGTAAAGTACGAATGGGGAGAAAAAGCATATTTAATGATGCAAGAGATTAAGAAAATATTTGACCCAGAAAATATTCTCAATCCTGGTGTTATACTTAATGATGATAAAAATATTCACGTAAAAAATCTAAAGCCACTTCCACAAGCTCGTGATATAATTGACAAATGTATTGAGTGTGGATTTTGCGAAAACAGTTGTCCCTCAAGGGATTTAACACTTACACCACGTCAGCGTATTACTACGTTCCGTGAAATTATGAAACTTTCACGAAGTGGAAAAGATGTTCACAGAAAAAATGAACTTACAGAATCGTTCAAATATTATGGTGAAGAAACATGTGCTACAGATGGCTTGTGTGCAATAGCATGTCCTGTTGATATTGATACTGGTAAGCTAATAAAGGAGTTGCGTGCAGATAACATTTCAAACACAGGGGAATCTGTTGGCAAAGTTATTGGAAATAATCTTTCAATTTTATTATCAATAATGAAAGTTGGTTTGAACTTTGTTCACTTTTGGCATCTACTACTTGGAACTCCAATGGTTGAATATTTGGCAAAGACAAAGAAAAAAATATTTGGGAAAAACTTTCCCCTTTGGAATAGATGGATGCCAAAAGCTGCTGATAAATTATTATCCGAAGTTATTTCGGAAACAAACGAAAAACGTGTTGTCTATTTCCCAAGTTGCATAAGCAGAACAATGGGAAATCCTAAAGATAGCAAAACGGATGAATCCCTTACCACCGTTACCCATCGTCTATTGGTGAAAGCAGGTTACGATATTATTTATCCAAAAAACTTGAATAATCTTTGTTGCGGAATGCCTTGGTTAAGTAAGGGGCATAACGAAGAGGGGTATAAAAAATCGGATGAACTAATTGCAGAATTAATTGCTATTTCAGAAAATGGTAAATATCCAATTCTTTACGATACATCGCCATGTTTGCAAACAACAAAAAAGAGTATTGAATTGAAGGGTGGTAATTCGTTAAAACTTTACGAACCAGTTGAATTTATTAGTGATTATCTACTTGATAACTTGGAGCTAACAAAACAGGATAAAACAATTACAGTTCACGTTACTTGCAGTTCAACTAAAATGGGATTAACTGATAAATTTATTAAGGTAGCAGAAGCATGTGCTACTGATGTGATAATTCCAGAAAACGTTACCTGCTGTGGCTTTGCTGGCGATAGAGGATTTAACTTTCCCGAGTTAAACGAATCGGCACTAAAGGATTTAAAACCACAATTAACAGAAAGTTGCCACGAAGGATATTCCAACAGTAAAACTTGTGAGATTGGGTTGTCGTATAATAGTGGAATTGAATATCGTTCAATTATTTATTTGGTAGATGAGTGTGGTGTGTAGTGAATGTGGACTGGGGATTGCACGATGAAATTTCTAGTATAGCGATAATAAAATTTGAATTTAGAATTAGTATCTATTATTTTCTAAAATAATAATTCTGATCCCTAAAACAGAGATGCCATTAGGTATCTCTTTATTTATTTTAAATGTATAAAATAAAATTGATGGAACTAACATGAATGCTGAAAATATCACTACACAATTAAATAAAATAAGAGAAAGTATTTTTAAGGGCAAGGCAGGTCTTGAAGATGGTGAGATAAAAAAGATATCTGATGAATTGAACAAAATATTTTCAGCTACTAAAAATTTTACAGTAATAGTTGAAAATAAAAATGCTGAAATGTTATTGGAAATATTAATATCAATTCCATCAGCTCATCTATCAGAAACTATTTTGTTAGATTTAGAAGAAGAATATCTTTTTGAATTTTCAAAACTCCTTATAGATAAAGGGGGAAATGATTTTATAATATCTCAAATTATTCATGAATTGTTAAATCTTTTTAGATATTCAAATTGGTTGCAAAAAATTAGTGGAAATAAAAAGTGGGAAATTCTATTTGCAGAATTAATTGAAGCAAGTAATTACAACTACAATGCAATGTTTACTCAAAGAGTTCGCGACTACTCTGATAAGATTTTATTCAAAATTATAAAGGGCGATAGGTACGAAGAGTTAACATGGGAGCAAGTAAACAAAACCGTTCAAAAATATTCCCAAAGTTTGCTTGGTGTAATTGAGGGTTTAGAAACTGAGGATATGGATGTTGCCTTCTTGCTTGAAAATAGCATTGAGATGGCAATACTTGATATTGCTTCTCTATCAAGTGGAGTGCGGAATGTAATGGTTCCTGCAAATTCTGTTTCGGCACATATCACTTTTATTCTTAATCAAACAAAAGTTCCTGTTGTTATTGTATCAAACGAAAAACAGTTAGCCAAAATTAAAGATGTAAAAGGCGAGTTGAAATATTTAAAACGTGTTGTTCTTGTTTCAGGTAAGAGCATTGAAAAATGGGTAATACCATTTAACGATTTCCTAAAATTAGGTAACAATGGAATTGAAAATAATGCAAGCATAAATGTAAATAATTTAGCTTCGTTGATGTACACCTCTGGTACCACTGGTGCTCCAAAGGGTATTATGTTTTCGCAAATGAATATTGTTTATAAAAGATTTATGCGAGCGATGGCACTTCCTAAAATTTCTGATAGAGATAGATATTTATCGTTCCTTCCACTCTTTCATACATTTGGTAGATATTTAGAATTATCTGGTGCTGTGTTTTGGGGAGCAGAATATTGTTTTATGGAAAATCCTTCCGTTGAAACAATGATTGCAAATATGAACCTTGTGAAGCCAACCATATTTATTTCAATTCCCAAAAAATGGTTGCAGTTATACGAAGCCGTTAATGCCCGTGTAAACATTGAGCTTGATTCGGAAGAAGATATAAAAAAGGCTGTTATTAAAGTTACTGGTGGCGAACTTACTTGGGGGCTTTCGGCTGCTGGATTTCTTCCTTCCGAGGTTTTTGAGTTTTTTCAAAAACACAATATTAGGTTAATGAGTGGCTTTGGAATGACAGAAGCAACGGGCGGAATCTCCATGACACCTCCTGGCGAATATTATATGAACTCTCTCGGCAAAGAACTTCCTGGAATTGAAATGAAAGTTGCAGATGACGGAGAGCTACTAATAAAGGGCAAATATGTTATGCTCGGATATTACCGACAAGAAAACTCCGTTACATTTGATGAAGATGGATGGTTGCCTACTGGCGATATAATGAAGCAAGATAAAAATGGGTTCATCGAAATCATAGATAGAAAAAAAGAAATCTATAAGAATATTAAAGGCGAAACAATTGCTCCCCAGAAGATTGAAAACTTCTTCCGTGATTTTGAAAATATTAAACAAGTATTTTTAGTTGGCGATCACCGTGCATTTAATACACTCTTAATTTTTCCTAACTTTGATGATGCCCAGACTTTTTACGATAAAATGGATGAGAAGCAGAAACACGAATATTTTTCATCAATAATTGTAACCGTAAATAATTTTATTGCACCATTTGAGCGTATTGTAGATTTCAGAATAATTGATAGAGAGTTCAGCCTGGATAAGGGCGAAGTAACTCCTAAGGGAACTTATAAAAGAAGAATTATTGAAAATAATTTTGCAGAAAAAATAGAATCGATGTATGAAAAAACTCATACAAATATTCAAATAGGAAAAATTGATGTAAAAGTTCCAAACTGGTTCTTGCGCGAAAAGGGCAGTTTAAGTGGAGATATTATTGCTGTTGGAAACGAATTAGTGCTACCAAAACTTAACAAGCAATTGGTAATTGATATTGTTGATAGCAAAAAAAATCATGTTCAGATTGGTGGATATATTTATAAGTTAAAAAGTAATCAATTAGATTTGCAACCTATTTTAACAAACGCTTCATTGTGGCTCGGCAATAAAGAACTATACGATTTTACTGGCGACTCTATTATTCAATGGACACGAAAGCATGCTTCGGAAGAAGGAATTTCTTTTGTGGATACTATTGATATTGTTCTTGGAAACGAAGAACTAATAACCGAAATGGAAAAATATATTTCTGTTGGCGAAGATTCTTTGCAAGGGCTACACAAGG
The DNA here is from genome assembly GCA_947311785.1 of uncultured Ignavibacteriales bacterium. Taxonomy (GTDB): domain Bacteria; phylum Bacteroidota; class Ignavibacteria; order Ignavibacteriales; family Melioribacteraceae; genus 1-14-2-50-31-20. Next base: position 12,121 of record CAMZLW010000004.1, read on the forward strand.
CATTATTATTATTGCAATGCGATTCATTCCACGCAGCTAAGTATGGAATAAAATATTTGGAACAAATTCTTTTAGATGATTTGAGCGTAAACTATTTGTTGGTAAAGAATTTTTTGTTAAGACCAAATATTAGCAAGCTAATAAAAGTTCGTCGCGAAATGATAAAGTTAGTTTTTCAAAATAATTCTAAATTTAATTTAGTTAATGTCTTTAATTTATATCTCGATTACGATAGTAGTTTAATAAACACCGAAATAATTAAAGCAGTAGTTGATAGTATTAAGAAAAAGGATTTTATTAAAGTTGTTGAAGAACTATTAAATAACAGATTAGAAAATTATAAAAATGCAAAAGATGTAAACCTTACATGTTATCCAACATTACTAAATCTTGTTAGCCAGTATGGGATTCTTCATCCAACAACCTACGAAAAGCTACGCCAAATATTAGTTAATCTCCAACTAATGAAGGAGCATTCCAAACTTGCAGAACTTGCTTGGAAAGCACGTAATGATTTACGTTTAGGTTTTAGAGAGTGGCTTGGAAATAATCAAAAAATTGCAGTTGATATGGAAACAGGGGATGAGTACAGGTGGAAAGATGTTCTTGTCTTTGAAGACGGAATTGATAAAGACATTGCCACCCTTATCACTACTGCGTTAACCGAATCGCCAATATTACGGGAGGCGATATTTCTTTTCTCTCGTGGAAAACTGGTTAGGTTGTCAAACATTCTTCCAAGTGGCGTTTGGATTAGTTACATACGAGAGCATCACAATAAAACTTTATATCGCCTATCTGTCCAGACAAGGTACGAAGGCTCTTTTGATATTGTTCTTACAGTTAATCAAGATAGAGTTGATGATGAAATTTACAAAGAAGTAAATTGGCTTGTGATGTCTGGCTCTGATTTACTTGCAAAAGATTTAGTTGAAGATTTTGGCGGATATTGGAGAGACTATAAAGTATGGACAAGCCAATACAATATGGGTAATAAGGTTGCAAAAGTTATTAGTCGAGAAGTAAGAAAAAATGACGACTTTTCAAAAGAAAGAATTATACAACTTTGGCCATTCTTTATTTGGAATGCATCAGTTGCAAGTTTTAGCTTTTGGAAATTGACGGGTAAAAAATATTTTTTAGAGGATACAACAACTAACAATTTTATAATTCCTTCTCACGATTACCAAACTGGAACAAAATTTCTTTCCCTCTCGGAAACTCGTTCTTACACTACTGCAACAAGCTTAATAGAGAGTTTTTACAATGACTTTGTTGTTAAGGCTCAAGAAGAGTATGATTTTTTCAAAATTAAAAAAACATGGAGTTATACTTTTTCTGGAATTATTGATGCTCTTGGTGAAGAGGATGGGTTAAAATTACTTACACTTTATAGAAAAGAATTAAATGAATCTAATAATGGTGCAGACAAAGTAAACTCATTAGATAATCTAATTAAAATTGTGAAGGATAGAAAATTTTTACCAAAAAGATTATACTTTGCTGTCAAAAGATTCCACCGATGGTTTAAGCTCAATGCCGATGCGTCTTTTACTGCACAAGCTGAAATGCTTAGGGAATTATATTTTACATACAGATTGCGTGAATTAGAGAAAACATATCCTGAAGTAAGAACTCGGTTCTTTTCTGAAACTGTTTTTGTAACTTCAAGCAATTCAACAAAAGATGTGCTTAACCATATAGTTGAAAAATACCACGGCAAAAATGAAATGGATAATGAAGATTTGTTAAAGCAAATTACACACTTACAAAGTGAATATGATTTAAGTGAAAAAGAAAAATTCTTTCTTGCAAGGTTAAGTTTCCCACATCTTAAATCCACAGTTAATGCCGATTTCCTTGATGTAAAAGGGGATGTGTCGCCAGGTGCTAATCTTGTAATAAAAATAAATGATTACGATGGAAATCCATTCTTTATCCGAATGCCAATAACACCAAAGGAAATATCAAAACTTCATCAACTATTTATTGAGGCAAATCTTTTAGTTAGTTTTCAAGCAAAGCATAATTTCTTAATTGCACTTTCAGAAAGAGGATTTATTATTGGTGGGTTGTTTTATCTAAAATCATCAGATGATACAGTACACATGGAAAAGATAGTTGTATCCAACCACTACAGACGCAAGGGAATTAGCGATTTACTTATGAATGAATTTTTTGAAAGGATGAAAAGTGATGGCTATAAATATGTAACAACAGGGTTTTTCCGTCCAGAGTATTTTTACAGATTTGGGTTTAAAGTTGAGCGTAAATATTCTGGGTTAGTGAAAGAGTTAAATGTTGAAATCATAAAAGAGGAATAAATACAAAAAGGCTTTGCTGTTTTAATTATTTTAAAGGCAAAAATATAATTTATTATTAACTTTTAAAAATAATTAGAAGTTTCGAAATTATTCTTGAACAAGAATAAAAAGGTTACTATATTAGGAGTTCAATTTTGTTCTATATGTAATTTATGCGAGAGTAGCTCAGCTGGTAGAGCACTACCTTGCCAAGGTAGCTGTCGCGGGTCCGAGTCCCGTCTCTCGCTCAAAAAAATCCACTCTCTGTGGATTTTTTTTTATGGCGACATGGCCAAGTGGCTTAAGGCGAAGGTCTGCAAAACCTTTATTCGTCGGTTCGAATCCGACTGTCGCCTCAAAATCTCTGTAACCCCTTATATTCCAAGGGGTTACATATTTTAAATATAAGAGTGTACCCATTTAGTATAGTGTTCAGATTGAACAAGAAGAAAAATAAATTATAAGCAAAAATAAAGGGGAAGTTACACTAATTGATGTAAAATTAGTTTCCCACAGAACAGATAACCTCCCATCTCAAAAGAAAATAATGTCTTTCCCCATGTATTTCTAAAAGTGTGTAAGGATATCGCTATAAGCATGGCTTACTGAATTTCTAAATAAGCAAATCCTAAATGGAGAAAAATTTATACGGTAGAATAAGCCGTATGCAAAGTAAACTATCACGCTTCAAAAAATATTCCCATGCACTTAGAACCTAACACGGTTAGCGGTATCGAAGTTTGAATCTCTGTCAAAAAGATTACTACCTATTATACGAAACATCCTAATTAGAAAAATTATCAAGTGATAATTGCAAGGCAAGATTGTGGGTGGAGAAAAAAAGAATTCTTGTTCGAAGACCAATTTATACTTGTTCTTAATGTAGTGCAGACTATATATATCACAATAACTTTTGTCAATCTTTATTATTGTAATAATGACTTGACGTTCATATCTAAAACCCTTAGGTTTGCAACTGACTATTTGGTCATAAATAAAACTAAGAGTTCTTATGAAAGAAAAATTATTATCACGCAAAGAGAGAGAACGCGAATTTAAGAAGCAAGAAATTCTTGATGCCGCAGTAAAAATATTTGCACAAAAAGGTTTTAAGGCAACTACACTGGATGAGATTGCTGAAAAATCGGAGTTTGGAAAAGGAACACTCTATAATTATTTCTCCAGCAAGGAAGAGATTTATAAAGAAATAATTATGATGATAATTAATAATCATAAAAATAGCATTATAGAAGTTTATAACTCAACTGATACTTTATACGACCTCATTTTTCAAACTACTAAAAAGGATTTATTATTTTGTCTTAAAAACAAAGAGGCTTTCTTCCTTTTAGTCTTCACCAAAATGCACCACGAAAAATCTACTACATCAGAAATATCAAACTTAATGGATGCTGGCGAAAAAGAAATTATGAGTTTGATTATTAAGAGGACTAAGAAAGCTATCAAGAATAAAGAAATTAAAAACCTTGTTCCAGATAGAATTATACGACTTTTTAAAAGCTCGGGCTTTGCATATATTTATGATTTGCTTATACACGGTGATATAACAGAAGAATCTATTGAGGATGAAACAAAATTTATAACAGATATTTTATTTAACGGAATTAGGGAAAGAAACAAGAGAGCAAAGTTATAAGTAGCTAAGTTGCAAACCTTACTTTTCAACTTTACACGTAAAAAACTAAAAGGTAAAAATGAAAACAATATTAAAATCTCTAATTATTCTGAATCTGCTTGCAGTAACTACCTTTGCTCAAGAGGCAAAGAAGGTAACACTAGAGGAATGTATAAAGCTCGCAATTGAAAATAATCATATGCACAAACAGGCTTTGCTTAGTAGAGATAAGGCAATTGAGCAAGAGACAGAGGCGTTTGGGCTATCTGTTCTACCACAAATTAGTGGAACTGTTAATTACACCAATGCAATTGAACGCGGGAAAATGACAATTGATTTTGGCGGACAGACTCAAACATTTTCGATGGGTTCTAAAAATACTTTCACTACTGGAGTAAGCCTTGAACAGCCTTTGTTTAGTGGTGCTTTATTTCTTGCTACTAAAATTGCTAAAACGTATGCCGAGGTTACAAACAAGGCTGCAGCTTATTCTGAAGATGATTTAGTTCTAAAAGTTAGAGAAGCTTATTATACATATTTACTCGCTGATTCTTTTGTAAAGTTAGCTGACCATCAAATTAAGCGTGCAAAAGAGAATTTGGATGATTCGAAAGTTATGTATGATGCGGGGCTGGTTGCGGAGTATGATTACATTAGGGCAAACGTGGCTTATCAAAATTTGATTCCAGAAAAAACTGGTGCTGTTAATCAGAAAAAACAATCGATGAATAATTTAAAATTAGTAATGGGAAGCAATTTAAATACAAAATATTTAATTTCTGATTCACTAGTATTTTCTGAAAAAGAACTTCCTGACTACAATGCTGGGTTAGATACTTTGTATGCAAAGAATAATCTAATTTTACAAATGGAGTTGCAAGCAGAGCTGCAAGACTTAAATGCTTCTTACGAATGGACAAAACATTTGCCCGAAGTTCAAGCATTTGGTAATTGGCAAGTGCAAGCTATGGATGAAAAATTTGCTCCAGCAGATTGGGATTACTTTAATTCGCTTAATGTTGGATTGTCAATTCGAGTCCCAATTTTTAAGGGCTTTGCAACAAGTTCTAAAGTTGAGCAGGCAGAAATAGACCATAAAATTTCTATCGAAAATTTAGTTAACACTAAAGAGACTGTGAAAAATAATTATGTAAATGTTTTGCTACAAATAAATAAATCGGAAGAACAAATAAGGGCATACACAGTTGCAATGAATCAGGCAGAAAGAGGGTATCAAATTTCACTTAAAAGATTTAATACTGGTTTAGGAACTCAACTTGAAGTTACCGATGCACAAGGTGCGTTAATTTCGTCGCAAGTAAATTATTTACAATCGGTTTATAATTACTTGTTAAATCACGCTAGGCTCGATTTGTTGTTGGGCAATAAATATACTGAAATAGATTTTAATTTAAATTAAGGATATATGATGAACTCAATTAAATTTATAATATTAGCTCTTCTACTTGCTGTAAGCCTTGTATTTACTGGGTGTTCTGATAGTGAAGGAAACCAAGGGAGTGAAAAGGAAGAAATAAAAAAAGTTAGTGTTGAAACAAAAGTATTAAAAGCAGAAAAATTCTCCGATTTCATTTCTGTTGTTGGAGCAGTAAAGCCATTTCAGAAAGCACTTTTATCCACTACCGAAGGTGGAAGAATTACAAAGTTTAATAAAGATAAAGGAGACTTTGTTAAAAAGGGTGAAACTATTTTAGAGATAGATAACGAACTACTTAAAGCAAGTTTGGATGCAACAAAATCGCAATATGAGTTAGCCGAAATAACATTCCAAAAGCAAGAGACAATTTATAAGCAAAATGTAAATAGCGAAATACAATATTTACAAGCCAAGTATGGCATGCAACAGTTGAAAGCAAATCTTAAAATGATCCAGACCAGATATAACAATACATTTATTGTTGCTCCATTTTCTGGTTACATAGACAATGAATTTTACGAAGAAGGTGAACTTGCTCCAGTTGGACAGCCAATTATTAATTTAATCGATATCCAAAAAGTGAAAATTGAAGCTGGTATTCCTGAAACTTATATCACTTCCATCAAAAAGGGAGACAAGGCAACAATTTTTGTAAAAGCAATAAACAAAAACTATTCTGGAAAAATTAGTTTTGTTGGAACATCAGTAAATTCAAGCAATAGAACTTTCCCTATTGAAATTACAATAGAAAATAAATTAAAAGAACTTAAACCAGAACTAATTGCAGAAGTAAAGATTGAAACCAAAAGTTTTGAAAATATGATTACAATTCCTACAGAAGTAATTACTAGAGTTGATAAGGGTTATATAGTTTATGTAAATAACAACGGTGTAGCTGAAAGCAGAGAAGTAGAAGTTATGAAGCGAACTGGAAATTGTGTAGCAATCTCTAAGGGATTAAGTGATGGCGATAATTTAATTGTAGTTGGATATCAAAATTTAATTAACGGACAAGCAATAAAAGAAGTGAAGTAATTTTAAGTGAGCTAAAGTTACCAAGTTATAAGTGCCTAAAGTTAAAAGAAAGTGCAAAAACAAATTTAACCTTTTACTTTTAACTTTACGTTTTTCCCAAAGGGATGCTTACAGTAAGGCACTTAGAAACTTATAACTTTTTATTGAAAGAGATGTATTTAGAAGGAATAAAAAATGAAACTAACAGAAGTAAGTATAGATAACAGAACTAGTGTATTTATTTTAATATTAGTAATTATAATTGGTGGTTCAATATCTTATATGTCATTGCCACGCGAGGCTGCACCCGATGTGCAAATCCCTTTGGTAATTGTGGCAACGCCTTATTTTGGTGTATCACCAGAGGATATAGAGTCGTTAGTTACTCAACCAATTGAAAAAGAACTAAATGGTATTAGCGAAGTTAAAGAAATTACTTCTTCTTCAACCGAAGGCTTTTCAAATATAAAGGTCGAGTTCGATTCTGGTTTTGATATTGATGATGCTCTTCAAAAAGTTAGAGACAAAGTGGACAAAGCAGAAAAAGAACTTCCAGACGATGTTGAAAAACCACAGATAATTGAACTTAACTTTTCTGAGTTCCCAATATTTACTTATAATATTTCTGGTCCACTTAGCTTAGTTAAGTTAAAAGATATTGCTGACGATATGAAAGACGATATTGAAAACATTGATGGTGTTCTTGAAGTTAAAATAAGTGGCGGACTTGAGCGCGAAGTAAAAGTTGATGTTGATATAAATAAACTGATACACTACAACATTAGGTTTGATGATATTATTGAAGCCATCCAATCTGAAAATAAAACTATTCCTGGTGGCTCTATTGATTTAGGAAATTCAAGTTTTTTAGTTCGTGTTCCTGGCGAGTTCGATAAGCCATATATAATTCAAGATTTAATTGTAAAGATGAAAGATGGTTATCCAGTTTATGTTAAAGATGTTGCAAACGTAGATTATTCTTTTGCAGATAGGTCAACATACGCAAGGTTAAACGGTGCCGATTGCGTTACCTTAAATATTTCTAAGCAAACTGGTTCTAACATTATTGATATCGCTGATGGGATTAAAACTATTATTTCGAAATATAAATTATCGCTACCTGAGAGTATTCAATTTGCTGTTACTGTAGATATGTCAAACGATATTAGGCGAAGCGTAAAGAACTTAGAGAACAATATTTTTTCTGGATTAATTCTTGTGTTGCTTGTTCTATTTGTTTTGCTTGGTTTACGCAACGCTACCTTTGTTGCACTTGCAATTCCATTAAGTATGCTGATTACTTTTATAGTCCTATCAATGCTAGATATTACGCTAAACTTTGTTGTTCTCTTTGCATTAATATTAGCTCTTGGAATGTTAGTTGATAATGCAATTGTTATAATTGAAAACACATACAAGTTTCTTGAAGAGGGTACAGATTTAATGACTGCTGCAAAACAAGGTGCTAAAGAAGTTGCGTGGCCAATTGCTACATCTACACTCACAACAGTAATGGTATTTGCTCCGTTAATGTTTTGGCCTGGAATTATTGGCGATTTTCTAAAATACTTACCACTCACAATAATTATTACTTTAACAGCTTCGCTTTTTGTTGCACTAGTAATTAACCCAGTGTTAGCCTCAAAATATATGAAGTTAGAGAAAAAGGACGGAGAGTCATCAAATACTTTTTTAGGAAAATTGTTTAAACCACTTCATAAAATTACTCACTACTTCGGCGATGATTTATTAGGCAAAATAATAGATGTTTACGGTAAGAAATTAACAAAGGTGCTTGGTAATGATAGAGACCCAAATAAAAAAATTAACAAGCGTAATTGGCTTGGTATTGCTGCACTAATTGGCTTTTTATTTGTTTATGGAATTATAAATTCAATTCCACAAATACCAGATTTTGTTGCATTAATTCTTGGAACTGCACTAGGCATAGGAGTAATACTTGTTTTTACAAATATCCGCTTAAGAGTATTAACTGGTTCTTTCCTTTTATTAGTAATAATTATTAATCTTTATGGAATGTTTGGGCATGGTGTTGAGTTCTTTCCTGCAGTTGATCCAGAAAGAGTATTTGTAAATATCGAAAGTCCTACAGGAACTAATATTGAAGCATCAAATAGAATTGCAAAAAACATTGAGAAGCAGTTAAGCAAATTTACAGAAGTTGATGTTCGTGAATATGTTGCAAATGTTGGCTCTTCAAGCAATCAGTTTGATGCTACAACAGCAACGCCAAACAAAAGCACAATAACAATACAGTTTGTAAATTTTCATAATAGAGAGCAAAGTTCTCTTGTTACTGCCGATGAAATTAGAGAAGCAATTGTAAATATTGCTGGTGCAGATGTTGAAGTAAAAAAGGAAGAACACGGACCTCCAGTTGGTGTGCCTATTAGTGTTGAAATTATTGGGGAAGACTTCAATAAACTTGGAAGTCTATCGGAAGATATAATAAAAGAAATAGCAGAAATTGAAGGCATAGTAGATTTGAAAGACGATTACGATGGTGGACGACCAGAGATTAGAATAAATATTGACAGAGAAAAAGCTGCCCTCTACCAAATGAATACATCGGTAATTGCTAATAGTATCAGAACAGCAATTAACGGATTTACCGCTTCTAAGTATAGAATTAACGAAGAGGAATACGACATAAAAGTTCGTCTTCAAAAAGACCAGCGTGAAGATGTTGAAGTGCTTAACAACATGCGAATTGTTTATAACACCAAAAAGGGAAAAACAATGAGTGTCCCATTGGTTAGCGTTGCAACTATTGAATACACCAAAGGACCAGGTTCAATTAAGCGTAAAGATTTGAAACGTGTTGTTACAATAACTGGAAACGTTGATGCAGCTTTTAACGCTAACGATGTTTTGCAGCAAGTAAAAAATATGTTGGCAGAATATAACCTTCCTCAAGATTACAGAATTGAATATGGTGGTCAGGATAAAGAACAAAAGAAAGCATCCGATTTTCTATCCAAGGCTTTTCTTATTGGCTTTATGGGAATTATGATGATTCTTGTAATCCAATTTAATTCCTTCAGTCAACCACTAATGATTATGATTGCGGTGGCTATTTCGCTTGTTGGTGTTTTTATTGGATTAACAGTAATGGCAATGCCTTTTGGAATTATTATGACGGGCATTGGAGTGATAAGCCTTGCTGGAGTAGTGGTAAACAACAACATTGTTCTAATCGATTACATAAATATTTTACGTAAACGAGGCTTATCTATTAATGAAGCAGCTTTTCGTGCTGGTGTAAGAAGATTCCGCCCAGTTGTGCTAACTGCTGTAACTACAATACTTGGATTGATTCCGCTAACTTTTGGATTTGGTTTTGATATTTATACATTCACAATTGAAAGTGGCGGAGCCGATTCTGCATTCTGGAGACCAATGGGAGTGGCAGTTATATTTGGTTTGCTCTTTGGAACCATCCTTACACTTGTTGTTGTTCCTGTAATGTATTCAGTTTTTTCAGATACTGCAGCTCGTATTAGTAAAAAGGGGGAAAGTGCCTAATGTTAAAAGTGAGCTAAAGTGTAAAGTTGAGAGACCTAATTTCATCTTTTCAACCTTACACCTCTCTCAATGGGATGGGTATAGTAAAGCACGTAGCAACTTTTAACTTTTATAATTACATTTGTGTTTCAAAACTAAAGTTTAATACCTAAGCAGAATTCCCCTCAAATATATGAACAAAAATAACTCAACAATTTTAATATATATATTTACAATATCTTTGTTGGAATTGCTTCTAACATTTTTAATTAAGTATGATCTAAACTCAATATCCATAAAGGAGTTTAATCTTTTTTACATTGGTAATTTACTTCCTATTGCTATTGAATTTGTTTTATTGGTTTTGATTATTGGGCAGTTATTTATCAAAAGGGAAATCTTATTTTTACATAAAATTGTACTGTTTGTTCTTATAACATCATCATTTGTTTTATTACTTTCTAGTTATTTAGTAAATAAAATTGGTTTTAATTTTCCAAGTGAGTATATCTTCCATTATCCTTATGCCCGTGTTATACCTGGTGCATCATTGATGATTTCATTTATCTTAAAACTTTTTTTAGTCACTTTGCTACTAAATTTGTTTTTCAATAGTAGTATTATGGTATATTTAAAATCTCTTTTTTCAACTTTAGTTATCTTTGTTGTCGCGTTTATTTCTATTTTTGTTTTTACAACAAAAAACAGTTATACTCCTTTAAACTTAAAACCATCTAGCAAAACAATTGCAGTAGTTTTAGGTGCTGCTGTTTGGAATGATAAACCAAGTACCCTTTTTAAAGGACGAATTATTAAAGCAAAAGAATTAATTAAAGAAAAAAAAATATCAAAAATTCAGTTTACAGGAAGCAATGCACCTGGTGAAATTAGTGAAGCAAAAGGAGCATATAACTACGCACTTTCGCTAGGGATTAAGAAACACCTTATGAATATTGAGGAAGAAACAACCACAACAGTAGAACAAATAAAATACATTAAAAAAAATATTAGTAATAACAGAAATTACTATTCAATATTAATAATTTCCGACCAATTTCATCTTACACGGGTTTTAGAAATTTGTAAGTTTTTTGATGTAAAAGCAATTGGTGTTGCATCCAATTACACAATAACTTCTAAAATGTTATTATATTACCGACTTAGAGAAAGCATCGCATTGTTGTTTTTTTGGTTGTTTGCTATATAGAAAAATTAAATTTAATTATGGAATAAAATGAAAAAGAAATCACAAAGAAGATTTGCACGCGAAAAGGTTTTACAAGCACTTTACGCATTTCAAATAAATGGCGAAGGCTTATCTAAGCACACCGATGCAATGGTTATCGAAATTCATTCAGAAAATGATAGAGATTTTGCTAGAAAACTTATTAACCGAGTTGTAGCAAATATTTCTGAATTAAATAAAAAAATTCAAGCCAAAGTTTCTAATTGGGAAGTAGAGAGGATAGCAGTAATGGATAAAATTCTATTACGAATGGGTTTAGCAGAAATTTTGTTTTTTGAAGATATTCCACCTAAAGTTACAATTAATGAAATAATTGAAATCTCTAAAGAATTTAGTACAGCAAATAGTGGCAAATTTATTAATGGAATTCTTGATTCAATTTTAACCGACTTAAAGAAGGATGGAACACTAAACAAAGTTGGAAGGGGATTAGTAGATAATAAAAATTCTGCCGAGTAGCATAAAAGGTGAGTAATAGCAAATTTAAAATATTTATTTGGTCACTTTTCGATTTTGCAAATACATCATATTCTATTGTTGTTGTTACTTTTATTTATGCTGTTTATTTTAAAGATGTAGTTGCACTTGGTAAGCCCATTGGTGATTTGTATTGGAGTATTGGCATTAGCATTTCGATGTTAATTAGTGCTTTAATTGCTCCTGTACTTGGTGCCATTGCCGATTACTCTGCTGGCAAAAAACGCTTTCTACTTTTTTTTACTTTACTTAGTATAATTTCAACAGCACTCCTTTATTTTGTTCAAGAAGGAATGGTCTTTTGGGGAATATTTCTTTTCACCCTTGCTAATATTGGCTTCGAGTCGGGGTTGGTTTTTTACGATTCGTTTTTGCCCGAGTTAACAACACCTAAAAATTATGGACGTGTAAGTGGATATGGCTTTGCTTTTGGGTATCTCGGTTCGCTTGCAAGTCTTGCAATTGCTTTTCCATTTATCCAAGCAGAAATGATTAGAGAAACATTTCCTGTTGCAGCACTCTTCTTCTTTATTTTTGCAATTCCACTTTTTATTTTTCTTAAAGACTCTAGAAAAAATGTTAAACTAACTTCATCATTTATAAAAATTGGATTTAAGCGAGTTAGAAATACAATCTCAAATTTATCCAATTATAAAAATCTTGCTCTCTATTTGCTCGCCTTTTTCTTTTATATAGAAGGAGTAAATACAACAATTTTTTTTTCGGGTAATTTTGCTCGCACATCTTTAGGATTTTCGTTTGAGGAACTTGCCCTCTTTTTTTTAATTGTTCAAACAACGGCAATACTGGGGTCAGTTCTTTTTGGAGTTTTGTCTGATTCCATTGGACAAAAAAAGTCGATTAAAATTTCTCTTTATATCTGGATATTTACAATGTTACTTGCCTTTGCAATTAGCGATTCAAGTAATAGCGTGCTATTATATTTTGCTGATGTTTTTAATTCTGAAATTAAAAATTTTCAATCCACAAGTTTTTATATTGTTGGTCTTTTGGCTGGAAGTGTAATGGGAGCAACGCAATCGGTAAGTAGAAGTATGATGACTAAGCTGACCCCACCAGAAAAGAAAACTGAATTTTTTGGATTCTATTCACTATTCGGAAAAAGTTCTGCTATTATTGGTCCACTTGTTTTCGGAATTATTAGTTACACAACCAAAAGTCAATCCTATGCAATACTATCCATAAGTTTATTTTTTATTGTTGGATTATTTATACTTAGATTTGTTGATGATGAAAATTAATTTTTTTTTTTTAATTAAAAAACTAAATAAGGTTTAACAAAATATTTTTATTCAATGGAGTAATAAATGAGTGTGCCAAGCAAAGCTATTAAAATCAAGTTGGACAATCCAACCCTTGCAAGGATTAGCCACCCACAAGGAACAACACTGTGCGTATAGCAGAGGTAACGA
>CAMZLW010000005.1 GCA_947311785.1 uncultured Ignavibacteriales bacterium
AAAACTCAAGCCTACAAAGGGCTTGACACTTGGCGTGCTGTTTTCGGGCTGATTTTATTGCCTTCGGTGAACTATTGAAGTTTTATCCCTGAATTGCTGTATTGCTTTTAGAAGGTAGTAAATACCATATATTATTGGTAGGTTTGCAACTTAATTTAATAATAATGACTAGCAATTTTTAATAAATAATCTATTTCACAAGAATTTTGTGATTTTGATTAAAAAGGAGTTTTAAAATGAAAGATAATTTTTTGTTCACGCTATTACTTGTTGTAGTTGTTCTTTTAGCAACAATGCATGCACAAACGCCTCCAATTGTTTATGTTGCAGGAGATGGTAGTGGTGATTATAATTGTGATGGAAATAGCGACCAAGTGGAAATAAACCAAGCTTTAAACTTTGTTGCTACTAATGCTAATTATACAACAGTTTACTTAAAAGGGGCAAATACTTATTGGATTGATGAGCCAATTGTTATTTTGAGCAACACAACCCTTACAGGTGATGCAAGTGCAAAAGTTCAAGTAGTAGCCAATGCAGGATGGGTAGATAATAAACCTATGTTAGCTCAAAGCGGTGGACAATATTGGGAAAATGGGGCGGATTGGGATTCTGGAGATACTGGAGAAGAGCAACTGATAAAACAAATATATGGAACTGCCAATAACTCTTTAACAAATGTGGAAATTAGTGGATTTGAACTTACTACGGGTACGCAAAGTGGTGCATCAGCTGGTGGATATGAATATTTAATTATGATCTTTTATAATGCTACCAATCTCAAAGTACATGATATGCATATACACGATAACTATGGTGATTTTATTCGTATCATGACCGTAGGTACTCCTGTAATATCAGACAGTTTGAAATTTTACAATAATTTAATGGAAAGTTCAGGACACGATGCATTCTATATTACCTATGCTACTAATTTAGAATTTTATAATAATAAAATTTATTATATAAGGACCAATATAGGAATAAGAACTGAAGAGTGTAATAATATTTCAATATATGGAAATACAATAGGCAATGCAATTCACAAAGACCCATCGGGATATGCAGGGATATTTATTAAAAACACGAATAGTGTAAAACTAGATTCTGCAGAAATATATGATAATTATGTTTATGGTAGAGCAGGTGGAATTGTGTTAAATGGGGGAAGTACTAAGGATTTTTTGCAAAATGCACATATTCATCATAATAGAATATTTAATGTTTTTGATAATACTCTTGGTGGAGATAATTACCTAAATGGAGGGGTTCATATTCACGGAGCTCATAATACTCTTGTAGAGTATAATTCTATTGAAACTAGTGATAAAGATGGAATTGTATTTGAAATTGGCGACGGAGTTGAAAACGGATATCAAACCATTGTACGCAATAACATTATTACAAACTGTACAGGCTATGGTTTAAACAACAAGAATCCTGCCCAACATTCATTTACTTCATCTTACAATAATATATATAATAGCACATCAGGAAACTACAATAATGCTTCATCAAGTAGCGACATCACTACTAATCCATTATATGCCAATGCACCTTTTGGCTCTGGGTGGCACTATATTGTTGGTACCTACGACAATACAACAGAAATTTGCAAGCTATATGTTGATGGTAAAGAAAATGCCAGCATGCATTATCCTAGTTTTGGAAGTATTGGTACAAATGATGTACCTTTATATTTAGGTGGTTATTTGGGAGATTATTATCAATTAGAAGGACGACTGGACGAGGTAGCACTTTGGAATCGTTCTTTAAATGCTTCTGAAATATCGGTTCTTTGGAATAATGGAAGTGGTAAAAACATTACTGGTGCAGCACTCACAACAAATCTTATGGCTTATTGGCAAATGGAAAATAATTGGAATGACAGCCATGGGAGTTATAATGCAATTGCAAGTAATGCAAGTTTTACAACAGATGCCAAACTTGGTACAAATGCAGGAGCGTTTTCCACTAGTTATGTTGCTTATCCAAATAATATATCGCCTACCTCAGCAATTACTATTGCAGCTTGGGTTTACAGAAATGAAGCTAGTATAGCTGGAGATAATATAGAAACCTTATTAAATAAAGGTAAGCAGAATAAGAATAACCATATTTGGTTATATGCTAAGGGAACAAAATTTTATTTTGAGCTTGGTAATGGAACGGAAAGACATTCTACTGGTGCAGGAAGTGTAACACCTGAGCAACTGGATTTACACTTAACATCAACTGGCGGTCGTTGGGATGGTACCCAATGGGTTAATGATGCATCAACCAGTCCGTGTGTAGATATGGGTGATCCAACTTCAGATTATTCTAACGAACCATCTCCAAATGGCAATAGAGTAAATATGGGGGCTTATGGAAATACAACCGAAGCATCAAAAAAAGAGACCCCAGTTCCTGTTCAATTAAATATGTTTTTGGCACATTTTGATAAACTAAATAATTATGTTTTATTAAACTGGGAAACTGCAACAGAAGTAAACAACTACGGTTTTTATATAGAGAGATTTGAAACAGAGAAAAATGATTGGAGAACACTTAGTTTTATTGAAGGACATGGGCATAGTCAATCTCCACAAACTTATTCTTTTGTAGATAGCACAATTACGCAAAATGGAAAATATTTATACAGGCTTAAACAAATAGATACTGATGGAACATTTGAATATTCAACTATAATTAGTTTGAATATTTCTATTCTCAATAAGTTCAAACTATTCCCAAATTACCCTAATCCTTTTAATCCAACAACTAATATTAGTTTTGATTTGCCAAATGATTCCGATGTGCACTTAACAATAGTTAATGTATTAGGAGAGGTGGTAGCAAATTTGGTAAATGAAAAACTAAAAGCAGGCTTTCATAAATATACTTTTAATGCCTCGGCATTAGCTAGTGGTGTGTACTATTATAGAATTGTAACTGAGCGTTATACAGAGACTAAAAGTATGATTTTTATTAAATAGTATCAGTTAAGGATAAGATAACGTACACAATAATCTTGGTGGTTATTAGCCAAGACAAGGTTAGCAGAATAGTAGTTTTACTAATCAAATCTTAAAGGGGCTATATCCAGTGTAAAATACTACACAGAATAACAGCCCCATTAAAAAGAATAAAATAAGACTACCCTTTCACATTAATTGCAGCAAGACCTGGATAAAATCCAGTAACGTCAAGCCCTTCTTCAATACGAAGTAGTTGATTGTATTTTGCAATACGGTCTGTTCTACTTGCAGAACCAGTTTTAATTTGACCAGCATTAGTTGCAACAGCAATATCAGCAATTGTTGTATCTTCTGTTTCGCCAGAACGATGAGAAATTACAGATGTGTAACTTGCTCTTTTTGCCATTTCAATTGCGTCAAGAGTTTCGGTTAAAGTTCCTATTTGGTTAACTTTGATTAAGATAGAGTTTGCAATACCTTCATTAATTCCACGAGAAAGTTTTTGTGTATTTGTAACAAATAAATCATCGCCAACAAGTTGAATTTTGCTACCAAGTTTATCTGTCATTAATTTCCAACCATCCCAATCGTTTTCGTCCAGACCATCCTCAATTGAAATAATAGGATATTTTGCAATTAGGTTCGCATAAATATCAATCATTTCTTCAGCGGTTTTTTCTGATTTATCCGATTTGAAGAAGCTATAAATACCTTTATCTTTTTTATACATTTCACTTGAAGCAACATCTAATGCAAAAGAGATATCTTCGCCAGGTTTGTATCCAGCTTTTTCGATAGCTTCAAGAATTGTATCAAGCACTTCTTCGTTAGTTTTTAAGTTTGGTGCAAAACCACCTTCATCGCCAACAGATGTATTTAATCCACGACCCTTAAGAACTGATTTTAAAGCGTGAAAAGTTTCTGTCCCCATTCTTAAAGCTTCTGCAAAGGTATC
Source organism: uncultured Ignavibacteriales bacterium (assembly GCA_947311785.1). Classification (GTDB taxonomy): domain Bacteria; phylum Bacteroidota; class Ignavibacteria; order Ignavibacteriales; family Melioribacteraceae; genus 1-14-2-50-31-20. Next base: position 3,916 of record CAMZLW010000005.1, read on the forward strand.
TGCTCCGTGCGGAATTACCATAAACTCTTGAAAGTCAACAGTATTATCTGCGTGGCTTCCACCATTGATGATATTCATCATTGGCACAGGAAGTGTTTTAGCATTTGTTCCACCAATATATTTGTATAGTGGAATGTCTAATGTTTCAGCAGCAGCTTTTGCACATGCAAGCGATACGCCAAGCATTGCATTTGCACCAAGTTTCGATTTATTCTCTGTTCCATCAAGTTGAATTAAAAAGTTATCAATACCAACTTGGTCAGTTGCATCAAAATCAATAAGTTCATCTGCAATTACTTCGTTAACATTATCAACAGCTTTCAAAGTTCCTTTGCCATTGTATCGTGCTTCGTCTCCATCGCGAAGTTCAACTGCTTCGTGTTCACCTGTGGACGCTCCACTTGGAACAGCAGCTCTACCAATAACGCCAGATTCTAAAAGTACTTCTACTTCTACCGTAGGATTTCCTCTTGAATCTAATATTTCTCTTCCAAGAACATCAATAATTGTTGTCATTTTTCTCTCCATTTAATTAATTAATTGAATGAGCAAAGATACTGAAAATAGAGGGGATTCTCAATTTTGGAATGTTTTTATTCTTTGAGCCTATAAATAGAAGCCTTCGGCTAATCAAAATTTGTAGTTCGTAAAAATTTCCGAAATCTTAAAATAAATAAAATTGCAGCAAGCCATAAACCTACTACCAGACTGACCCAAATGCCAATTACACCAAATCCGAAAGTAAAACCAAGTAGATATGCCACAGGAAGCCCAATAGTCCAGAAGGAAATAAAAGCAATTATCATTGTTGCTTTAACATCAGTTAAGCCTCGCAGAATTCCAACTGCAACAACTTGTAAGCCATCAACTACTTGGAAGAAAGAAGCAACAACAATAAGCGATGCAGCAATTTCTATTACCTCTACATCATTGATATAAAGTGTTGGAAGAAAATTGCGGAATAGGAAAAACATTAATCCGAAAAACCCCATTATTAATGCAATTATACTTAGGGCAGAGTATCCAGCTTTTTTAATTCCCTCTAAATCTTTTTTGCCTAAATAATTGCCTACACGAATAGTAGCTGCAATTGAAATTCCGAGACCAACCATAAATGTAATGGATGCAAGGTTCATTGCAATTTGATGTGCAGCTAATTCGTTAGTGCCAATCCACCCTATCATTACAGCAGCAAATACAAATCCACCAACTTCAAAAAACATTTGGAAACCGCCGGGAATTCCAAGATTAATAATCTTTTTTATTACCGCCCAATTGATACTTCTAAATTTTAGCGTAGGGTCATATTCCTTAAACGACTTTGCATTTCGGATATAAATAAAAATTGCAACTACAATAAATACTCTTGTTAACAATGTAGAATAGCCTGCACCGTCTAGTTCCATTCTTGGGAAACCAAGATTTCCAAAAATCAAAATCCAGTTTCCAAAAACATTAATAACATTGGATGCAATTAATATATACATTGGTGGTTTTGTAAAAGAGAGTCCTTCGGAAAATTGCTTATAAGTTTGGAATATCATAAACGGAATGATAGAATAGTTTAATATTATAAGATATGATTCTGCTTGCCGTGCGACTTCAATTGGTTGATCTAAATAGTAAACTAAGTCGGCTAAAAAATAGACTGCAATAACAAGAAGGAAGGAGAAAATTAAATTAACAATAATGCCTTGACGTAAGATAATTCCGCACTCATCGTGGTTATCCGAGCCTTTAGCAATTGCAACAAGCGGAGTAAGAGCCACACTCATTCCAATTCCTAAAATCATAACTAACAAAATTAAACCATTAGCAAGAGAGGATGCAGCAAGCGGAACGGCTCCGAGCCTTCCAACCATAAGGCTATCAACAACACCAAGCATCATATGCCCCAACTGTCCTATCACCACTGGGTAGGCAAGTTTAAGTGTTTCCTTTATGTGAAATTTATAACTGTTCATCTATCTATTGTTTTATTATTTTAGTGGTGCATTCTACAAAGAAAAATTGTGTAATAATAGTAGTATTTACGTTCTGACACAATTAAATATAAGGGAATTGCTAATACACGAATTAAAAATAAACGAAATATGATTTTAATAAAAATTACATATTTAATATTATTCTTCTTTGTCGCTTCATCTACAATAGGACAAACTGTAAAGTGTAATTATTGCGGAGAGAAAATAGAAGCTGAATATCTTGTTGTTGATGGTAAAGCGTTCCATAAAAATCATTTCAAATGTGCTAATTGCAACAGACCAATTGTTGGTGATTATGCTACCAAAAATGGGAAGTATTACGATAAAAAATGCTATACAGATTTGTTCTCGTTAAAGTGTTCAATATGCAACAAGCCAATAATTGGTGAATATTTAATTGACAATTTTGGTCTGAAGTATCACAAACATCACGAAGCAGAATTAAAGCGATGCGATGTTTGTAATAGATTAATTTCAGATAAAACTACCAATGGTGGTATAAAATATAGCGATGGTAGAAACATCTGTAATGTTTGTAAAAACAAAAAAATGACTTCTTTTTGGCAGTATGAACTTTCGATGAACAAAGTAATAAGTCGTTTAAATAATTATGGATTACGATTTAACAAAGAGACAATTAAACTAAAAGTGGTTGATTTAACTGAACTTCAACGAGTTTCTAAAAATAGACATGCAAAAAACATAAAGGGATTTTCTTACACAAACATCGAAGTTCTTGGAAGCAAAAAAACATTTGAGCATACTGTATATGTGTTAAACGGAATTCCACCCAAGTATGCTGAATCTACAATTGCTCACGAGCTAATGCACGTTTGGATAAGCGTAAACATTAATCATAAACTCGCAAAACAGTTTGAAGAGGGTAGTTGTAATTATATTTCATACACATACTTAAAATCGGATTACTCGGATGATGCTAAAAATATAATTAAGCAGTTACAAAATAATCCAGATAAGATTTATGGCGATGGATATAGAAAAGTTTACAACAGATTTAGGGGGAGAGATTTTAACTTATTTTTAGAATACTTGAGGAAGAATAAAAGTATTTAGATTAAACGCAATAAGGTTTTGCATAATCCCAAAATAGATGCTGAATCAAGTTTTCAGCATGACGCATCTTGTTAGGTTATGCAAAGCCTCACATAAGTTCATTCCGAGCATCTTTTGGCAAAGCAATCTGTCGCAGATTGCTTTGGAATAAAACTTCTCGCAATGACTATTAAAAATTACTGATTTAAGAAACTTAAAAAAGGAACTGCGTTAGCTATATAGAAGAAGAGTAAACTAAATCCAAACCACAGACCTAAAACCATTCCAATATATTTTTTTGTGTTGTCTGACTTAAACATTTTTGCAAGACCAATACCAACCACAACGTAAAACCATATTGTAAACAGATCTAGTTTGCTTAGTAAAAATCCAACAAGCCCTGTTTTATCTAAATCTAAAAATGTAGTAATACTTAAATCTGAAACCATTTTGTTCATTAGCATTGCAGCAATTGCCATAAAAACAATCTGCAAAGCAATAATATAGTAAGGTAATCCATAAGCTACCATTGCATTGCTAAATGTGCCATCCCCTTTAAGGATAAGCCTAGTAACGCCATAATAAAATCCACTTATAATAAAGAAAACAATAAATCCCATAACAACAGTTGCTACTATTTGAGAAACCATTATTGCAGTACCACCTTTTTCCATTGCTTCGCGGGTGCTTTCAATCTGAGTATCTGCTTGTTCTTGAGTCATGGCACCAGAATCCACATACTTACTAAAACTTTTTTCCATTGCTTCGGTTTGTTTTTCCATTAGGTCAAACTTTATTTGCGGATTTGACATCATTATAAAAGTAGATAAGGATGAAACAACAATTACTATAAGTAATGGAATTAACCAGTCAATAACTTTTGTTGGAGCCTGTGCAATTTTCGCAAAAGTATTTGCTGGTTCAGAGAATAATCCCACCAATTTATCAGAATGGCTAAATTCAAATTCATCTTCTTCTAATAATTCTTCATCATTAAATTTGTTGTCGTTAAGGTCTTCCATTATTGCTCCTATTTTATGGCTGATTTATTGATTATTACACATTTAAAATAACATTTCTTATTAAAGAATTAAAGTAAATTTTAATTAAAGTTAAGTTTAATACATTGTTGAATTTAGTTTATCAATCAATTATGTTGCTTGTAAAATTTAAGGAAAAGATGAAAACTATAATTGAACCATTCCGTATAAAATCGGTTGAACCTATTAGATTTACTACAAGAGAAGAACGTGAAAAAATACTTGTAGAATCTGGATACAATCCATTTTTGGTAAAAGCTGAGGATGTAATAATTGATTTGTTAACAGATAGCGGAACATCGGCAATGAGCGCTAAACAGTGGGCTGGAATGATGAATGGAGACGAATCGTATGCAGGCTCGCGAAGTTTCTATCGGTTCGAATCAACTGTAAAAAATATTACTGGCGATAAATTTATTATTCCTACGCATCAAGGTAGAGCAGCAGAAAAAATTCTGTTTTCAATTGTTGGTGGCGAAGGTAAATATATACCGAACAACACACACTTTGATACAACCCGTGCTAACATTGAGTTTAGTGGAGCCGAAGCAGTTGATTTGCTTGTAGAGGTTGGAAAACATCCAGAAATTAAAGCCAATTTTAAAGGCAATATGGATGTTGAGGCACTCGATAAATTTATTAAAAAAACTGGAGCTGAAAATATTCCGGTGGTTATGATTACAATTACAAATAATTCTGGTGGTGGTCAGCCAGTATCTATGCAGAATATTCGTGAAACCCGTGCTGTGTGTGATAAATATGGAATGCCACTATTTATTGATGCTTGTCGCTTTGCCGAAAATGCCTATTTTATTAAGCAACGTGAAAAGGGCTATGAGAATAAATCGGTTTTAGAAATTTCACAAGAGATATTCTCTTACGCCGATGGTGCAACAATGAGTGCAAAGAAGGATGCCCTTGTAAACATTGGGGGATTTTTATCCTTGAATGACGAAGAGCTTGCAATGAAGTGTAGAAATTTATTAATTGTTACAGAAGGATTCCCCACATACGGTGGTCTTGCAGGGCGCGATCTCGAAGCTGTTGCGCAAGGTTTAGATGAAATTCTTGATGAAGATTATTTGCACTACAGAATTAAAAGCACCGAGTATCTTGGAAACAAAATGACTGATGCTGGAATTCCAATAATAGAGCCACCAGGCGGACACGCAATATATCTTGATGCAAAAAGATTTTTACCAAATGTTCCTCCAAGTCAATTTCCAGGTCAAGCAATTGTTTGCGAACTATACACAGTAGGCGGAGTTCGTGCAGTAGAAATAGGTAGCGTTATGTTTGGCAAGAATGACGAGAACGGAAATCATATTGCACCACCAATGGAGTTAGTGCGGTTTGCAATTCCACGCCGTGTTTACACGCAAAGCCACATTGATTATGTTGCAGAGGTTGTAATTGAAGTTTTCCAAAACAAAGAAAAATTAAAAGGATTAGAGTTTACATACGAGGCACCAATGCTAAGGCATTTTACTGCTAAGTTTAAACCAAAAGATTGAAAACTAAAAGCAATTATTGTATAATATATAGTCATTGCGAATCCCGTTTTGTGGGATGAAGCAATCTGTAATAGATTACTTCGGTAACATTCGCTCCCTCGTAATGACTGAGACAAGAACAAAATGAAACTAAAAAAGAAAATAAAATTCTCAGATACAAATCAAGTCTGGAGAATTAAAATAACAGACACCGATAAGATATTCATTGAAACTCGTGATACAGAAAAGATGAAAGCCTATTATCATACATTTGAATTGTCAACTGGAAAAAGAATATTTTCTGGGTATCAAATGGATGAACCATTTTGGCTTGGCATTGAAGCTATAAAAGGGGATATCGTTTTCTTCCATCGTTACGCAAAGCCCGATATGCCAGGGCATCGTGGAGTATTTGCGTTTGACATCAACACCCAAAAAATCCTTTGGGAAGATAATGATTACGCATTTTTATTTATCAAAGAAGATTTAATTTATGTTTACAAGGAAGGCTTCGAGGGGAGATATTTTTACACGCTCAATATTAAGAGTGGCGATATTGTTGAAGAATTAGGGCAGGATTCAAACAAGATAAATGCACTACGTGATGAAGCCGAAAGCTCTGTTGATTACAGCAATTATGATTTTCCCGAAAGCTATTATCCTTTAGGTTTTGAAAATATTGATAATATTATTTCAAAAGAAACTGAAGGAATAGAAATAGCCAGTAGCGTTGATTACGTCCATCAGAACGATTTGCTTATCTTTAATTATCACCAAGTAGTTAGTAGAACAGAGCTAATTAATAAACTTAAAGCGTTTGATTTATCTAACGGCAAAGAAATATTTAGCGAAGTCCTTAACCAGTCTGCCAATGCTTATGCACCAGACTCATTTTTTCTTTATAAAAACATGGCAATTATGATTAAAGAGAAAAAAGAAGTTTTAGTTCTTGAAATAAAAAATTGAGTTTATTATGAATATTTCAACAGAAGAAAAAAAAGTAATTCTTCAAATTGCACGTAATTCAATTGCATCAATTTATAATGCTGGCGTTACTTCTAAAGTGGATGTTTCAAAATATCCAATTTTAAGTTCTCAGAAAGGTGCCTTTGTTACCTTAACAAAAAATAAAAATTTGCGTGGTTGCATTGGCTATATTATTTCCGATATCCCTTTGCACGAAACAATAAAAGATGCTGCTACGCAAGCTGCTATTGGTGATCCAAGATTTCCAAAGCTTACTGAAAACGAATTTAGCAAAATAGAAATTGAAGCTTCTATTCTATCCGAGCCTTTTCCAATGGAAAGTTACGATGATATTATTGTAGGCACACACGGACTAATTTTAACAGAGAGCGGACACCGAGGTTTGTTGCTTCCGCAAGTGCCAATTGAACATGGCATGAATAAAGAACAGTATTTATCGGCACTTTGTGAAAAGACTGGATTTTATTCTAACCTTTGGAAAGATAAAATATTAAATATTGAAATGTTTACTGCCGATGTTTTTTCAGAAATGGAATTTGAGAATGAGTGAAAAAATTAGAAAGTCCGCAGTTGCTGGTTTATTTTACCCTTTGGATGCTACTGAATTAGAGAACCAAATATTATCGTTGCTCGATGAAAACAAGCCAACTAAAAAATATAATAATATTGCTGGAATTGTTGTTCCGCATGCTGGCTATATTTACTCGGGAAAAAGTGCAGCTATTGCATACAACGTAATAAAAGAGAACACTCAATTTGAAACTGCAATTATTCTTTCCCCAAGTCATCATAAATATTTTGAGGGTAGTTGTATTTATAATGGCGATGCTTACGAAACTCCGCTTGGAGAAATTCCAATAAACAAAGCTATTGCAAAATATATTGTTGATAGTAGCGAATCTATTTATTTTGGAGAGGATGGACACAAAGAGGAACACGCATTGGAAGTGCAACTCCCATTTTTGCAGGCTATTACTGACTATTGTGATATTGTGCCTATTGTTATTGGTAATCAGAGCCTCAAGAATTTGAAAGAACTCTCAGCAGTACTATCTGAGTTTGCCGATGAGCGAACAATTATTATTGCTAGTTCCGATTTATCACACTTCCATTCAAAAGAGAAAGCCTTTGCACTCGATTCCATAGTGGCAAATAGAATAAGTAATTTTGAATATCCAGAGCTTTATAATGATTTAGCAAACGGAAATTGTGAAGCTTGTGGCGGTGGTGCAATTGTTACTTTACTAGAAACTGCTGATATTACTGGACGAAATAAAGCAGAAGTGCTTTCGCACACAGATTCTGGAGATGTTTCAAACGATAACTCAAGTGTTGTAGGGTATCTTTCTGCTGTAGTTTTTGGGGATGGATAAACTAGGAATAGAGTTATGCATCAAATGAAATTTGCATTAACTGGAATGCACCACTTGTATTTGTTCTAGGTTATTTAGAAATGAATGTAAAATAATTGCAACCCTATTTCTTCTACAGAACCACACACAAAATAATTTCACCTATTTATATACTTGTCAAGTACCTGACAAAACCTTGATTAAACCAATCATAAGTTTACTACTGTAATTACAAATAAAATTATTTGATAAATAAGTAGGAGAACAAAATGAGTGTGCCAAGCAAAGCTATTAAAATCAAGTTG
>CAMZLW010000006.1 GCA_947311785.1 uncultured Ignavibacteriales bacterium
AAAATTCAAGAAGTGAAATCTGTTGGTAGAGGTTATAGAACTTTTAAGAATTTTAGAAGTGCCATACTATTTTTCCATGGGAACTTAGACCTTTACCCACAACAATAAGGGTAGAACCTTCTAATTATTTCTACTAAATATCAAAGGTAGTACATCTTTACCAGAACCAGTAACAACAACTTTAGAGTTTGGCAAATTTACAAGTTTCTTTGTTGCTTCAATTTCTTTCCAGCGTAGTAATTAGTCGTTAATGCCTTCAGGAACTATTGATTGGAAATCCTTAATTCCTTTAGACGTAATACGCTTTCGTTCTGCTTGAATTTTTTCTTCGATGGATTTTGTTAAACGTGCATGTGGTGTAATTTGTCGTAATGGTACTCCCTCAATTGTAATTCCACGAGGTGCAACAAGTTTTGCTAAATCACTAATAATTTTGCCAACAAGTTTTTAGCTAGAAGCTGTGTATAGTGCTTTGAATTCATAGCAAGTAGTAACACCACGCAGAACAGAACAAAATTGTGGAATTAAAATAATTTCACGATAGTTTGAACCTTTGGTTTCATAAATTTCGTTAGTCTTGTTTGGGTTCAATCTAGACATCAATCTAATTTCAAGTTGAATACTTAAGCCTTCTTTAGAAGAAACATTCATTATTTCTTTAATCTCGTATGTTTTTGTTTTCAGAAAATTTAAAAATTATTTTTTGCTTTTCACCTTTTTTCTAAACTAATGTGGAAATCATACGATAATAATTTATAGCTAAGAAAAATTATTTGGCTAGCATGATGCAGTGTCTTCTGGTGCCGTAATTATATATTACATTACACTGAGTTAGTGAATTAAATAAGAAACTGATAGAAGCTTACATAAATAATTAACATATAGGTAAAGGAATTACATTATGGGAACCAAACAATTATTACTAATAACATTAGGAATTATTATAGTCGGAACTGCCATAATAGTTTCAGTTGAAGTCTTTGATACACAATTTTCAGGACAAATAAAAGATATGGCAATTCAGCAAATGCATGATCTTGGCACGTATGCAAAAACACATTATTCAACACCAGTAGAGAGTGGTGGTGGTGGTGGCACTTATAAAGGATTTAAAGTTCCAAAAGCAATTACAGAAGATGCTCTTTCGTGGAAATTTGATTTCAAATTTGGTAATGACCTCGTCTATTTTCTAATGATTTCTAAAAAATTTGTATATAATCGAAAACCACTTTATCTACTTGGATTGCATGAAAAGGGAGAGTTGGTTTCAATAAGATTATATGACCCTGAGAAGAAAAAATGGGAAACTTTATTTGACAAAAAAGAGGAAAAGTCAAAAAGAAAAAAATCATTAAAATCTAAGAGATAATTTTGAGTAGCAACACAGAATATACTAACCACTTAATTGAACAAGCAAAGCAAGGACGTAAGAATCAATTCATAGAATTATCTCTAATTTTCTTACCACAAATTTATTCAATAGTTTTCGGACTTGTTCCAAACTTGGATATGTCAAAAAAGATTTGTACAGAAGTTTTTTACATAGTTTGGAAAAGAATTAAACATATTGAACAAAAATCAATGTTTGAGACAGAATTAAGAGAAATAGCCATTGTTCGTAGCTTTCTCTATTTAAGAAATACAGACAAAATTGAACTTGACAAATCGACTATTGAAAATCTATTAAGCGGTACTGAGGAATTTTTTACCGAGGTGGAATATGCATTTTTAGATCTGACATATTTACAACGAGTAATTTTAGTACTCAATGATAAGTTAGAACTACCTGTACAACGCATTTCAGAAGTTTTAAAAATTTCTAATGAAGACAAGACAAGAGAGGAACTCCATGCCGGTAGAGAGATATTGCTTAAAAAATTCTCAGATGGCAAACTTTCCGAATTTCCAGAGCATGGATGGGTAATCCTTAATGATTGCTTGATGAAACTTGATAAAGGCATAGATCAATACCTAGAAGATGAAGTAGTAGAATTCATATCAGAGTATTTACAACAAAGTAAATTATTATTATATGGTATTTTTGGTAAAATTACTCCCGATAAAGAATTTGTTGATGACCTTAAAAAAATTCTACTTAAAGAATATTCCCAAAAGAAAGATTTGAAGAATTTAGATAAATTTAGTGATAACTATAGCTGTGTTGCTACAAAATCTAAAGATGTTTTATTCGAGAAAGCTTTCATTACTTCAAAGACCATTCTACCTGCTGTAAAAGAAAACATCGCGGAAATTGCTCCATTAAAAAAGATAAAATCCATATTTGCATATTTATTAGGATTTTTAGGAATAGTTATAATTGCATATTTTGTGTTAAACATGAGTACCAATAATTGGACACTAAAAAATGGAGAGGGTAGTTATAAGCTGAACACTACTTTAAGCTATATTGGAAAACTTAGCGAAGATGATAATATTTTAACAATGAATAATTCAAAAGTTGAATTAGAAAGCACAAAGTCGTCATCAATTGTTATACATTCAAGAAGTGAATTAAAATTTAATAAAATTGAAAATGATTACACAAAACTTAAACTTTTAAGTGGAACAATTTCGGTTAACAATGAAGGTTCTAAAACTATTACAAATGATATTATCATTGAATCTAATGAAGCAGAAATAGTTTCTGCAAATGGTCGTATAAATATTAGCTTTTCAAAAGATGTTGGTTTAGAAGTAAATGTAATTGATGGATATGCTGATATTAAATTAGATCGATTTGCTTTTTCGCTTGCAAAGAATTACCGCTTTATTAAAAATCGAAATAAAAAGTATTCAATACCTGTTAATATAAATACAAAACCACAATTTATAGAGCTTATAAAAAATATAAACCTACTAAATATTGACAACCGAAAAGTATTAGAGGCAATAAAAATATCTACAAGAGACGACTATTTTACACTCTTTAATTTAATATTAATCACTGATATATCTACAAGAAAGCTCTTATTAAATAGACTTAATACATTCTATCCAATTAAATTACTAGTCAATTGGGATAAGTTATTAAACCTTGATAAAAATGAAATTTTATTTTTAAAAGAATTTTTATTTGAAAACCTATGATTACTGCTACATAAAGAGATTTCTTAGTAATTTATAGTTGTATTTTTTAAATAAAAATAAATAGAATATTTAAAACTCTAAATGAGTGGTAAATGGAAGGTAACAGTAAAAAACACAAAGTATTTATTGCGGACGATGAAGAGATAAACTTAAAGTATTTTAATCGTTTTCTATCAACAGAGTATGAAGTTTCTGTTACTTTAAGTTGTCTTGATGGTTTAGAATTGGTTAAATCTTTTAATCCAGATATAATATTACTAGATGTTCACATGCCAGGTATTAATGGATTTGATTTTTGCACAAAGCTAAAATTAGATAAAAGAACCAAAGATATTCCTGTAATTTTTGTTAGTTCGTTGGCAGATCCACAACACATTAAAACGGGACTAAAAGTTGGAGCTATTGACTTTATTTCAAAGCCTATTAACAAAACAGAAACTCTTGCACGCATAAAAACCCATATAGCAATGGGGCAAGTTAAAAGAGAACTTGCACAATCGAACAAAGTGCTTGATAAATCGTTACAAAAGTCTGAAAAGAGATTAAATTTTGAAAAAAACAATAGTAAGAAAATAACTGCACGTTTAGCAGAAAGTGAAAATCGTTTTCAACTTGTTTTTGATAGCACACCAGAAGCAATAATTATTGTTAGTGCCGATTCTGGAGAAATAATTGATATTAATCCTGCTGGATGTGAACTTTTTGGATATTTGCATGATGATATTATTGGATTAAATCAAAATAAACTTTTGAAACCTTCCGAAGAAATAATTACACAAAACTATTTTGAGACTAAGAAAAATAATATTAAAGGTTCAGATATAAGAATGTTCCAAAATATTTTAATTAGAAAAAGCGGAGAAGAGCTTCCTGTTCAGAATTCAAGCAGAACTATTTTAATTGAAGGTGAGTTATATATATTTTCAATTATTATTAATTTAAGTGCCCGTAAAAAAATGGAACAAAAATTATTAGAGGCAAAGGAGCGAGCTGAGGAATTAAGTAAATTGAAGAGCTTTTTTATTGCCAATATTAGTCATGAGCTAAGAACACCTCTTGTTGGAATTTTGGGCTTCTCAAAACTTTTAGAAGTAGAGCTTACTGAAGATTATTTGAAACAGATGGCATCAGCAATTACCACTAGTGGGGATAGATTACTTAACACACTTAAGGTTTTGTTAGAATACTCAATTCTTGAAAGTTCTAATAAAAATAAAAAATGGGAAAAAGTTAATATTAATAATATTGTAAACGATGTAGTTAGTTCTTACAAAAAATCTTTTGAAGAGCGAGGTTTAAAAGTAACTGTTAACTACGAAGTTGCTAATTTACTTATTACAGCAGATGAATATTTTATTACAGAAGTGGTTTCACAATTATTAAACAATGCAATTACGTTCACCCATTATGGAAGTATTACAATTACTTTAAAAACAAAAATAGTTAACAACATAAACTATGCTGTGCTACAAGTTAAAGATACTGGCATTGGAATAAGTGAAAATAAATTAAATTCAATTTTTGAAGATTTTAGACAAGCCAGCGAAGGGTACTCTCGCGAATACGAGGGGTTAGGTTTAGGCTTGGCGTTGGTTAAAAAAATTGTTGATTTACATGGAGGAGAAATTACAGTAAGCAGTAAAGAAAATGAAGGCTCTCTTTTTGAACTAACTCTTGAAGTAGAAAAGGAGAACCATTAAGAAAATGTTGGTTAATTTAATTACTAAATCCAGCAACGGCACTACTCAAAAAGAAAATAATTCCTACACCATATAATAGGGCTATAACAATACCGACAATTATTATTATTTTTTGAATATTAAAGAATTTACCCTGTAATTCAAATCCGCGACGTAAATAGTTAGAATCGTTAGTGCTACGGAATGTGTTTAGTTCATCTGCAGCAGAACGTAAACGCAAGCCAGAAATAAGTAAAGGAATTCCAATTATTGCACCAATAATTGATAGAGAAGTAAGAACACCGTAAATGATATAAAACATACCAAGAAATTTCATATCGGAAGTCATTTTAGTAAACATTACTCCAAAAACTCCAAGTGGTTTTGGTTGTTCTGGAATTTCATCTAGGTTAAGGTTGTTAAAGTCTTCCATGATTCTCCTAAGTTGTTAATATTTGTGGATTGTAAATTAAATTTAACAAAAGAATTGTTTAAATTTCAATTTCTTTTAGCAACCAGTGATCAATAGTCATTTTCATGAAATTTATATTAATTGGTTTTGCAATATAATCATCCATCCCTGAAGCAAGGCATTTTTCTCTATCTTTCATACTTGAGTGGGCAGTAACTGCAATTATAGGAATTTTGCTAGTTGGTGGTTCAAGAGCTCTAATTCTTTTAGTGCTTTCCAAACCATCCATTTCTGCCATTTCAACATCCATTAAAACTAAATTAAAACTATTAGTTTTAACAGCATCAATTGCATCAAAACCATTTGAAACAGCTTCAACATTATATCCGCTCTCTTTTAGCAATTTTAGTTCTACTTTCTGACTTATAGGATTATCTTCCACCAAAAGTATTCTTTTTGCCTCAGTGTGTGTCTCTTCGCTATAATCCGATGAGTTGATAACTTCGTCATTTGTAATATTGGGAGTATCTATAGTTGGAAGTATTTCTTTTTCAGCAATATTCACGGAAGCGTCCTCTTTTTCTATAACAGTTGGTTCTTCAATTACTCTTATTTCTGGTTTTTCTTTGGTTAATTTTTCTTTTTCAAATGGAGTTTTGTATGATTTTTTAGCGTCAACATTTTTTGGTAATTTCATTGAAGTTGTAAATTCTACAATTGTTCCAACTCCTTCTTTACTTTTTATTATTATCTCACCATCCATTAGTTTAACAAGTTCTTTACAAATCATTAGTCCAAGCCCACTGCCATCTTGCTTGTTCCATTTTTTAGCTTTTACTTGTGTGTAGGGTTTAAATAGTAAAGAGAGTTTTTCTTTTGGAATTCCAATTCCAGAATCTTTTACGGTTGTTTTAAGCAAAAAACTTAATTCACGTTCTTTTTCAATTTCTACAAAAACCTCGATACTTCCAGACTCGGTGTATTTAACCGAATTTGTTAAAATGTTAACAAGCACTTGTCTATACCGTAAAGGGTCTCCAACAAGAATAGTATCTACTTTATCGGAAACACTAGTTTTTACAGTTATATTATTTTTGCCACCAGCAGGTACAGAAATTGTCTTTGCTTTTTCAACTTCTTTTCTTAGGTCAAATTCAACTTCATCTAATTCCATTTTATCAGCTTCTAATCTAGAAATATCTAAAATGTTATTAATTATTTCTAATAAAGAATCGGCAGAAGTTCTTGCATTGTGTGCAAAATCTTGCAGTTCTTCTTCGCTATCAAAAAGATTTTGTTCAATTAAAGTTAAAAATCCTACAATAGAATTAATTGGAGTTTTAATTTCGTGAGTCATATTTGCAAGGTATTGGCTTTTTACATTTTTAGTGTAATTAGCTTTATTTACTTGTGATGACGAAACTTTTTCTTTTGCTTTAAGAGTCTCAAGCTCTGCAAGTAAATCCTCATATTTTTTATCTTTTTCTAAATTAGATTCTACCTCATTTTTATTTAGCTCTTCTGTTTCATTGTAGCCAGTAGAAGTTTTAGCAATAATTCCTTCAAAAAATTGAAACTCTCCTTTAGCACCTCTTATAATTCTAGCATCAAATTCTACAGTAACTTCGGCTCCATTTTTGCTAAGCAAGTCTAATTTAAAATTTTCTACTCTATCATATTTTTTAAGATTATAAACTAAGGAGTTCCAAGAATCTTGATTTGCAAACAATTTATTTTTTATGTTTAGCTCTTGCACCTCCGATTTGCTAAGGTATGAAAGCATTTTAGCAAAAGATTGATTTATGTAATCTATTGTTCCATCCTCTTTAGCCCTAACAATTGGGGATGCAGAATAATCAATAAAATCTTTTATCCACAATGGGGAATTATTTTCATCAGTATTTTTAAAAAAACTTTTCATCTGTTTATATTTTAATGTTTTTGCCACATGGAACTCGCAGTATAATCATCCACTTGTGTGTAAAGAGTTTTACATGCACGTTTCATCAATTTATCTGTTCCGTTATTTTAGCAAAATACTTTTTCCTTAGTAAGTAGAAACATCTCTGTTTATCAATTTTTAAATATTGTAACGTATTAAAATAATGAATTTCTATTACATTATTTTTGCTATATTCTTAATAAAATATTATTTCACTTTGGTACTATCGAATTTTTTATTAAAAATTTTTAGTTTAAACAATGTACGACTTTCTTTACAACATAGATTTAGCAATTTTTGTTTTTCTAAACCAGACTATTTCAAATCCAGTATTTGACAAATTTTTTCCATTTATTACCGATGTAAAACATTGGTATATTGCCTTTATAATACTTTGGTTTATAGCAATTTTCAAAGGTGGAAGAATAGGAAAAATATCTGCTTTTGGAGCTATCATTTTAATAGTTATATCCGATCAAGTTAGTAGCCATATGTTAAAACCATTTTTTGAAAGAGTACGTCCTTGCAATGTAGTGGAAAATGTTAATTTATTAGTAAACTGTACTCATTCATATTCTATGCCATCATCTCACGCAGTAAATAATTTTGCAGTAGCTGTTTTTTTTAGTAGGTTATTTCCTAAGTTAAAAATTATTCTTCTAATTGTTGCAACTCTTGTTGCACTTTCAAGACCAATTGTAGGCGTTCACTATTTCTCCGATATTTTTATTGGTGCCGTTATTGGTTCAATTATTGGCTACTTGTTATCTTTAGCTGCCTTAAAAGTGGATAAATATTTTGAAAATAAAAATTTAAACAAAAATGAAAACTAAATTAGAAATTGCAAAAAACTGGCTTCCAAGATATACTGGAACAAAAATTGACGAGTTTGGAGATTATTTACTAGTTACTAATTTTAACAACTATGTAACAAAGTTTGCCGAAAAATTTAATTGTGATATAAAAGGGGAAGGCAAACCGATGCAAACTGCAACAAACAGCAGTGGGCTTTCTATTGTTAATTTTGGAATTGGCTCGGCAAATGCAGCAACAATTATGGATTTACTAATTGCCCGAAAGCCCAAAGGCGTTCTTTTTCTTGGTAAGTGTGGTGGATTAAAGAAAAACACTGAGCTAGGTCATTTTATTCTTCCAACGGCTGCTATTCGTGGTGAGGGAACAAGTAACGATTATATGCCACCTGAAGTTCCTGCCCTTCCTTCGTTTAAGTTGCATAAATTTGTTTCCGAAAAAATATTGGCAAAGCATATGGAGTATAGAACTGGCGTTGTTTACACCACAAACCGAAGACTTTGGGAGTTTGATGACGACTTTAAAGCCTATTTAAGGCGCATTCGTGCAATAGGTATAGATATGGAAACAGCAACTGTTCTTGTTGTTGGATATTCAAACCAAATTGCTCGTGGAGCGTTGTTGCTGGTCTCCGATTTGCCAATGGTACCTGATGGAGTAAAAACTGAAGAATCCGATTTCGCAGTTACTAGCAAATTTGTTGATTTACATCTTGAAATTGGAATAGATGCAATGACCGAGTTAGGAACAAAGGGAGAGAAAATAAAACATTTTACTTTTGAATAAACTTAATGGTGTAATATGATTACTAAAAAAATATTTGTTTTGGCAATAGTTTTATTTTTTGTTCTTGGAAATTTTGCCTTAGCTCAAGTAACCGAAACCAATGCAAAAAAAGCCACAGAATCATTTTTTAATCTGTGCAAAAAAAATGATTATAAAAATTCGGCTAAATTATTAGCTTACTACGGTGCGGATAAATCGAGGCTTTACAAAGATTTTTATAACGCTAATAATCCTGACGAGTTTAAGGAAATAAAAAGAATTTGTAAAAAAGTAAATGCCACTTTACTTATAAGTGATTCGTATAAGTACGGAAAGTATAGAACTAGAACAATTAACGGAAAGAAAGTCCAGTCGTTAGATGTTGTTTTTCTAAGTGGAACTCAAAAGGTAAAAAGGAAAATGCTTTTTATTTCTATAAAAGGGTTGCCTGCTATTTTTGATTATAAGTAAAAATTATTTCGGTAATAAGTAATTGTTACCGGAAATTATTTATACTTTGTATTAACTAAAATATCTATTTAGCATGTTGAGCTAAAAAATCTATTCCATTTTGGATTATTTCCCACTGCTCACTTTTTGTATCTTCAGATATTAGTTTTTCATTTATCATTAATTCTTTTTCTCTGTTAATCATTTCAATCCAAAGTTTTTCAAATCCGTTTGTTCCTTTTTCGTGATCAGCAGTCTTAAATTTATTTTTCATCTCTTTTCCAATAAAAGATACAACATCAGTAAGCTTTGCATTTCCGCCCAAATAAATTAGTGCTTTTAGTATTGGAAC
Organism: uncultured Ignavibacteriales bacterium; assembly: GCA_947311785.1. Taxonomy (GTDB): domain Bacteria; phylum Bacteroidota; class Ignavibacteria; order Ignavibacteriales; family Melioribacteraceae; genus 1-14-2-50-31-20. Next base: position 9,501 of record CAMZLW010000006.1, read on the forward strand.
TCTATAAGTTTCACTTGGTGTAAAATCCATTTCGGATAAATCTAATTTTGCCAAATCGCCCTTTTCGTTATTTAATTGAGTGTTTTCTTCAGTTTTTGTTGAGGCACTATTGTTTAAAATTGACAAAAAGGAACTATGGCAGTTATCCATTTTCCTAAATTCATTTTCAATTGGTAATATTTGGTTAATAATTTTTTGTGCTTCTTGTATGGAGCCATTCAAAATTTCTTCGGAACTTTGATGCTTTAGAGATTGAATATACTCACCAACTTTGGTATTTATTGATAACACCAAGCTTTCAAGTTCTTTCTTGTTTATTGTTGCATTGTTAGCATTTCCCATCTCTTACCTCTGTAAAGTTCTTAATCCAATAATGTAAAAATACTTTTAGCAAATGCTATGCCGAAAAATTATAGCACTATTTTTTACAAATAAAACTTATTGAGATTCTTTTTTGTTATTTTAATGTATGTATTTTTAGCCAATTGGATAGAAAATGAGTGTGCCAAGCAAAGCTATTAAAATCAAGTTGGACAATCCAACCCTTGCAAGGATTAGCCACCCACAAGGAACAACACTGTGCGTATA
>CAMZLW010000007.1 GCA_947311785.1 uncultured Ignavibacteriales bacterium
AGAGGTTATAGAACTTTTAAGAATTTTAGAAGTGCCATACTATTTTTCCATGGGAACTTAGACCTTTACCCACAACAATAAGGGTAGAACCATTTTTTTCTTCCTTAAATGTTGCCAATGAAATATTCAAAAAATGGAAATCATTATTATGTGAATGTCTTTTTTGAAATGTTTGAATAACACTACTTTTTCCAGACCCATAAGGTCCGGCTATTGCAATGTTTTTTATTTTTTTTCTATTCTTTAAAGCCCATTCAATTGTATCTAAATAATCTTCAACTTTTTCTGCTTCATCAGTTGGTGATAATGAGTTATATGGTAAATTAGTTTCGTTATTAGGCAAGAAATTTGTGTATTGAACCGATAACCAATCAATAAGTCTTTTCAATATTTTTAAAGTCCATTTTTTCATATTTTGATTATTCCTTACGGTTTATCTAATGACGCCCAACTTACTCAACACACGCAATGCGTGTATTCAGTAATATTTTGAATAAAACGTATTGCGTGTATTAAGAATTATATTATTTATTTACTTGAAAAGTTGTATCACCATTTTCTAAAAAATTAACAATCTGAGTTGCTGCAGCAATACCAGCGTTAATATTGGCTTCGGAGGTTTGAGCACCCATTTTCTTTGGTGTAAAGTAAACTCTACCATCAAATTTTTCTTTTAGTTCTTCTGCATTATTTGGAGCAATGTCGGAAACATATTTGAAGTCTTCACGGTCTGTCATTAATTTTACCAACTCAGTTTCGTTTACAACCTCTTTGCGTGCAGTGTTTACAAGGGTTGCACCTTTAGGCATTTTGTTTAGAAGCTCATAATTTATTGACTCTTTTGTTTTATCGTTTGCAGGGATGTGTAGCGAAATATATTGGCAGTTTGAATAAAGTTCTTCTGCAGAATTATAGACTGTAACTCCATCTGCGTCAATTGTTTCAGCAGAAATAAATGGGTCGAAAGCTGCTACTTTCATTCCAAAGCCTTTTGCAATATTTCCAACCAATTTGCCAACGTTGCCGTATGCGTGTATTCCTATTGTTTTACCTTTTAGTTCGCTACCAGCTTTGCCATTGAACAACCCACGAGCAACATAAACCATCATCCCAATTGCAAGTTCTGCAACGGCATTTGAATTTTGCCCAGGTGTGTTCATTGCTACAATATTTTTTTCTGATGCTGTAGCTAAATCGATATTGTCGTATCCAGCACCAGCTCTAACAATAATTTTAAGATTTTTTGCTGCATCTAAAACTTCTTTAGTGGCTTTATCACTGCGTATAATCATTGCATCAACATCTGCAACTGCTGCAAGTAGTTCTGAATTATCAGAATATTTTTCTAAAAGAACTAATTCGTAATTAGCATTTTCAACTACTGTTTTAATTGCATTTACTGCTGCTGGAGCAAATGGTTTTTCTGTTGCTACTAATACTTTCATTTGTTACCTCATTTTATGATAATAATTTTTTTTATAAAAAGTAAAATTCTAAAAAACAAAAGAGAAAACCCAAACAAAAAACTAATTCTAAATTAGTAAATGGCAAACATGATATAATTATTCAGTATAACATTATAAATCCAGACTGATATAATTGTAACTCAATAATGCTTGGAATTTTATCCTTTTACTTTTTGATATTTATTTGTCTTTTATAATTTAAATTTTGTGATTTCCTATTTTATTTAAGCATCGGTATTTTAATGTTTTTCTCTTTTGCATTTTTAATTGCACGTTCGTAACCAGCATCTGCGTGGCGAACAATTCCCATACCAGGATCGTAAGTAAGCACACGGTCTAATCTCACTTCTGCTTCTTTTGTTCCATCTGCAACAATAACCATACCTGCGTGGATTGATTTGCCAATGCCTACACCACCACCGTGATGTAACGATACCCAACTTGCACCACCAATTGTATTCATTAATAAATTTAATATTGGCCAATCTGCAATTGCATCACTTCCATCTTTCATTGCTTCTGTTTCTCGGTAAGGGGAGGCTACAGAACCACAGTCGAGATGATCTCGCCCAATAACAATAGGGGCTTTTACTTTTCCATCGGCTACAAGTTGATTAAATATTTTACCAAGTTTTGCACGGTCGCCATATCCTAACCAGCAAATACGTGTTGGCATTCCTTGAAAATGTATTTTTTCTTGTGCTAATTTTATCCAACGTATTAATGCTTCATCTTCTGGAAATGCTTCCATTACCGCTCTATCAGTGGTGTATATGTCTTCGGGGTCGCCAGAAAGTGCAGCCCAACGGAATGGACCTTTTCCATCGTTGAACAACGGACGAATATATTCTGGAACAAAGCCTGGAAAATCGAAAGCGTTTTCGAGTCCATTCTCTTTTGCTTCGCCACGTATGTTGTTTCCGTAATCAAAAACAATTGAGCCACGTTTTTGGAATTCTAACATAGCTTTAACGTGAGTTACAATTGTAGCTCGCGATTGCTTAATATACTCTTCTGGATTATCTTTACGTAGTTGCAATGCTTCATCAAAGTTCATCCCCATTGGAACGTAGCCTTGTAGAACATCGTGAGCAGAAGTTTGATCTGTAACTACATCGGGTAAAATGTTTTTTTCTAAAATTTGTGGGAGAATTTCACCAGCATTTCCAACAAGACCAACCGAAAGAGCTTTCTTCTCATCCTTAGCTTTTAAAACTAATTCGAGAGCTTCATCTAAATCTTCTGCAAGGACATCAACATAACCAGTATCAATCCTCTTTTGAATTCTGCTTCTGTTAACTTCAATTCCAAGACAAGCAGCACCATTCATAGTTGCAGCAAGGGGTTGAGCCCCGCCCATGCCTCCAAGTCCAGCAGTGAGTAGGAATTTGCCAGCGAGTGTTCCATCAAAATTTTGTTTAGCACACTCAGCAAATGTCTCGTAAGTGCCTTGCACAATGCCTTGACTACCAATGTATATCCAACTACCAGCAGTCATTTGACCATACATTGTTAATCCTTTTGCTTCAAGTTTTCGGAACTCTTCCCAGTTTGCCCAGTCAGGGACTAGCATTGAGTTTGAAATAATAACGCGTGGTGCGTTTTCGTGAGTTCTAAAAACGGCTACAGGCTTGCCAGATTGCACAAGCATAGTTTCATCGTTCTCAAGATTTTTAAGTGTTTTAATTATTGCTTCGTAGGCTTCCCAGTTACGTGCTGCTTTACCAGAGCCACCGTAAACAATTAAATTATCGGGGTCTTCTGCAACTTCTGGGTCTAAGTTGTTCATAAGCATACGCATTGCAGCTTCTTGAATCCAACCTTTGCAAATTAAGTCTGTGCCTTTGGGGGCGTGAATATTTGTTCTCATTTTAAATGCCTTTTTTACTTAAAAAACAAAGTAGCCGCGAATACGCGAATGGGATAGTTCTAAAATTTTTATTCACGAATTAGCGGCTAATCTTTCTTCTTCCATTCTTTTAATTTTTTTTCTAATACAATTCTTTTACTATTTAGTTTTAGTTCACCAAAATTTACTAACAAACCTAATTTGTTGTTTGAGCATTTTAGGTAGTTCCTAAAAAACTAAAACGAGAAAGATCGACTATAAAACTATTGCTAAATGAGTTATAGTTTAGTTTCGAAATGA
>CAMZLW010000008.1 GCA_947311785.1 uncultured Ignavibacteriales bacterium
CCCGCCTTAGCTGGAGTTAGGGATGAGAACCGTTTAGGTTAATGGATTATTGTTATCATCCCTTACTCCAACTTGAGCGATTCAGCATTTGTGCTTTTCTAATGCTGAATTTGGGATAAATCATGTTTAATAACTTTCGAGCAATTTTAATAATTGTAGTGTATGCTATTATTTTATAATTTTATAATTAAACTATTTGAGTAAAAGGTACTATGTTGATTTTGAACCAAGCATTTCTTTCATCCAAAAACAATTTTTATAAATTTATTGGAATTTTATTTGTAGCAAAACTGCTCTATCTTTTCTTTATTCCTATAACTCCGCAAGAAGCTTATTATTGGTTTTATTCTCAAAATTTGGACTGGTCATATTTCGACCATCCACCAATGGCAGCCTACTCAATATGGCTTGGAACAAATGTTTTTGGCGATAATATTTTTGGCGTAAAGTTTATGGCTGTTGTTTGGTATTTGCTTACAAATCTTCTGCTTTACAAAACTGTTTTGCGATACGTTGAAAATTATTTGCCAAATCAAGATAAAAATGTATTAGCTTTTTTATCTGTTCTGTTGCTAAACCTTGCCTTGTTTACACATATTTACGCAATAACAATTGTGCCAGATACTCCACTAATTTTCTTTTGGTTGCTTGTTGTTTATGCAGTTCAAGAGAGGTTAATTAGTGGAAATAAAAACTGGTGGTTGCTTGTTGGTGTTGCCCTTGGGTTAGCATTGGTAAGCAAATACACGGCTGTTGCAATTATTGGAGCAATATTTTTCTTCTTCCTTTTTTCATCAAAGCACCGAAAAGAGTTGCTTTCCCCATACCCTTACTTGGCAATTATAATTGGCTTTGCAATTTTTGCTCCTGTTATTTATTGGAATTACGAACGTGGCTGGGCTTCGTTTCTTTTTCAATCGGCAGAACGTGCAAATACAGTAAGCTCTTTACGCATTACATATATTTTGCAATTGTTTGCAAGTCAGTTATTTATGCTAACCCCACTTCTTTTTGTTTATCTATTTAAAAGTTTTTCAACAGTAATTAGAAACTGGAAAGCTAAAGAAAATCTTCATCTTTATTTTTGGAGTGCAATAATTATTATTGGTGGATTTACCCTCGTTAGCCTTACATCACTGGTTAAAATGAATTGGTTGCTTCCTGGGTTTCTTCCAATAATTGCAATTGTAGTTATAGTTTACTCTAACTCATTTTTGAATCCAACCAAATTAATTAGAGTTGGTATTTGGTCATCTTTGGTTTTAGTTGTTGTTGCACACTTGGTAATGGTTGTTCCAAACATTACACTTGGCAACGGAAACACTTGGAGCGGATGGGAAGACGCAGCCGATAAAGTATATAAAATTCAACAAGAACGTGGTGGCAACGAAAAAATCTTTATATTTAGTAACGGATATAAAGCTGCATCGTTGATGAAATTTTATCTGCCCGACCAGCAAAATACTTATGCCGAAAATATTTACGGCAAGCGTGCATTACAGTTTGATTATTGGGGAATTCCCCAAAGCCTAATAGGCAAAGATGCACTTTATGTGCGAAGCAACAGAACAGAATACGATGCTGACTTAAAAGAAATTAGAAAATATTTTGACTCTGTTGAAGAATTAGAAACTTTCGATTATAAATTTATTGATGGAAAATCAGCAAGAAAAATAATTTGTTATTATGCTAAAAACTATAAAGGACAAAATAGATAAGAATTTTATAATTAGGTTTATAAAATTTGGAATTGTAGGAACAAGCGGAATAGCAGTAAACACTGGCGTTCTGTGGTTGCTAAAGGGTTTGCTGGGCGTTCCACTTTCTGTAGCTCCAATTTTTGCCATTGGCACAGCGGTGTTTTCTAATTTTTTGCTTAACAATTATTGGACTTGGAACGAAAGTAAGCAAATCCGAAAACATAGTTTCATTCACAGATTGTGGCGTTACTATTTGGCAGCTTCACTTGGTGCTTTAATAAATTATATTACACTTTTATCTCTAACTAATTATTTAGATATCCATTATTTAATTGCAAACTTGACTGGAATTTTTCTTGGAATGGCATCTAATTTTATGCTTGGTGAGTTTTGGGTTTTTAAAGAGGAAGAGTAAGTGCTAAGAATTTTTGGCATTGTGAATACAAAGGTTTTTGTTGAGTGAAGCAACTTTTTGATATAACAGGACACAATTTTTGTAGATAACTTCATTTTCCTTTGTGGGTTAGCAACAACTAATTACTAATTGAAAATTATCGTTCTAAATAATTGGATACTCCGCAATTCTAAAATGCCAATGAGTTTATTCCAACAACAAATCTATTTTCGTTTGTGTGGTTTAGTCGCCAAGTGAATTCTATTTTTAATGGAAGTAGCTGATGCCCAATGCCAAAGCCAAGTTCGTATAGTGGCTCTATAAATTGTGGAAAAGAATTTTGGAATGAAATAGTATTCAAATTCTTTGATTCTTCAGAAATAGATAGCCAAGCAACATTAAAGTGAACATCCAAACTCAAACGAGCATCCTTTAAAAGTGGGATACGCAACATTTTAAAAAGTTCATCGTTAAACTTATACTGCGATGTAATTGTAAAAACCCTATCGCCAAGCGAGCTAAAAATATTTACAGTTCTGAAAGAATAATCTTTTCCTAAAGGGGAAATGTTACCAGGTAGTGCCGTAATTAACTGGTAGGGAATTGCATTAGATGAATAAAATCCCTTAGCGTTAATAATATATTTTGTTGATTTGAATGAGTTAATATGGGCGTACAAATTAAGTTTGTAAATCTGAAAATTGAGATTGCTACTCATTTTTGATTTGTTGCTAAACACAATTTCGCCATCAATAGTAAAATAGGATTTCCCCTGCGAAGTCCGTCTTCTGTAGTATCCATCTTCAATATATTTTCTAAAATCTAATTTGAAATTTGTGGAGAGTGTTACAACTGTTCCTTCAAAAATTTGTTTGCTTGGCTCGTATAAATCATCTCTTTTGAAAAACGAAAACTCTGTATTAACAAAACTATTTTTATCAGTTCTATTTTGGAAACCAAATCCTAAATCGAGAACTGGAAAAACGGCTCCAGTAATATTAAAATTAAAGCCATTGGAGTAGAAATAATCTCTAAAATCGTAGTGAGCAAAAAGTGATGTTAGCGTTGATAGAAAATTCCCATATTCATCCGATTCGCTAAATAGAATATCTAAATTATTAAATACACTTAGTGAAATTTTTGTTGTACGGTATTTGCCAAGTAGATATTTGGCAGAAAAATTCCACTTAAATTTTTTATCGGAAAACCCATAGTTAAAATAAATTGTACTTGAAAGTCTTTTGTTTAGTGGGTCTTTGTAGTATAAGCCTCCATTTAATGCATGCCCTTCAACTTTGTTAAAATGATATAGGGTTAAAGTTCCTATTGTGGAAAAATTTTCATTTAACCATGTTTTAGTTGAAAGCCACGAAAATCTGTTGCTAAATGTTTGAGGTATAGCTTCGGTGCTATCAATTCGGTTATATGCTTTTACCTCTTCTAGCGAGTTAGGAATTTTTTGATTATTACGCCAATAGCTCGAATCCATTTTGTCGGCATTGGGCAAAATTTTAAGAACCACCATGTCGAAATAATCGTCATCAATTGTTGTATTAATATTGTAGTTGTATAAAACAGATTCAATATCAAAACCAAACTTTGCCATACCTAAAACATTTCCACTAACAAAAAGGCGGTAATCGATAGGCATATAAATTGAATTTTGATAAGGTAGATATTGCTGAATTATATTTACGTGTGAAAAAATTCCACCAGGATTTGCAGCATCGTTTAGCTGAACATCAAGTTTAATTAAATTAAATGTGCTATCGGTAATATATAAAAATCCGTAAAAGCCTGGGTTGGATTTGTAATCTGGCTCAAACTGAATTTTAAATATTGCTTTATTATCTATTGCAAGAGTATCTTTTATTAAGTAGTAATAATAGTCCAAAGCATTATCTGCTATTGGGCTTACAAGTTCTCTTCCAAAAAACTGGATATCGTCCGAGTAAAAATTTTGAATCATTTTTCCACCAGTTAGCAAATTAACTGATGAAGGAAAATTTGCAGATTGTTTTTGAGCCACAATTTCTTCTTTGTAATTGTTTGGCTTTTTAAAAAAGCCTCTACTTTCATTTTCTAAAATTCCAGTAATTTTTAATTGAGCAGTATCCTTTATTCCAAGTCCAAGAGTTACATTGTTGGACCCAGCAGTTATATCTTGGGTAGTTTTAATTATCCCTTTTGTATAAGCATCAAACTGATACGAATTTATTTTTTTGTTTCGTTGGTGTTTTGTGTTAATTGTTCGTCTAATAATTTCGAGAGCAGGATTTTCTTGTGGCAATACTGTAACTTCCTTTAGCTCTACCGAAGTACGATTTAGCTTAAAGTTTATTGGAATATTCATATTTACATGAAGCGAAATGGTATCTGTTTTATATCCAATGTAGGATGCAACTAATTTGTATTTTCCCTTTTTGAGGTGTAGTAAATATTTGCCATCCACGTTTGCTGAGGTACCTTGTGTAGAATTTAATATTTGAATATTTGCAAAGGCTAACGGACGCTTTGCATTTCTATCGGTAATAGTGCCTTCAATTGTAAATAACTGACCAAATAGAATTGTTGGAAGTAGAATTATGCAAATTGATAAGAGTTTAATCATATCTTTTTTTTTGTTAAAATAAATTATTGCTTTGTCTTAAACTTTGAAAATAATGAATATTTTGTATCACCCAATATACGAGTTCTCTATAAAAAAGCTATATTAAAAGGCTTTGCAGAACCCCAAAAGTTATTCTGAATTTTTACGCTAAGTTCATCCAAGTATATTTCAGAATTTTCATTTATAGCATGAATCTGTGCTAACAGATGCTGAAATACTTCAACAAGTTTAGCACACCGCATTTTGGCAAACTCACTTCGAGAGCCTCAGTGCAACACAATGCACCGCAAGTTCAATATGACGCATTTTCTTTGGTTATGTAAAACCTTATATTATTATTGTCCAGGCTTAATTTTCTTTTTTTCTAACCAAGTTACAACTTCCCATTTTTTTGTATCAGGGAAAAATGGTGCAACAAATCTTTGAACACGTTCATCGTAATCTTGTACAAAGCGGTATCCTTCGTACGGACCAGAAGAGTGGTAGTGTGCAGTAACTCTTACCGTTTTAGATGTAATTCCACCCAGAATTTTCCAACTAGCAAGGTGGTGATCGTTAGTAACCAAGTTGGCATCGGGACCTACGTTACCGTTAAGTGCAAACATTGTTGCTTGTGTAGTAATATCGTTATGCCTTGTGTCGCTATTATATTGTAGCCTTATATTTTCTTCGGCAACTAAGCCTAGCATATCATCGGGCAGTGGATAGGTTGATGGATCGTCGTTATAGCTATAAACTATATCATCTGTTTGATAAATTGTGCCACATCCAGACTTACCACGCTTACTTGCAACAACTGTTGCCTGCCCATTTAGTACCCCTTTTACAAACACATTCCCTCGTTCAACAAAAATCATCCCATTTGGCGATAATGTTGTGAGTGGAACAGTAGATTCGGCAGACCAACTACCAGCACCAATTTTTTGTTGGAATTTAACATCGCCAGTTGCCAAAAATTCGAGCCTAACTTGAGTTTGTTGATTAGTGTTTGTAGTATCCGTAAATACTCTACCGTTAGAAACCGCAGCAGCGTGCATGCCAGTAGTATCAAATTGTAGTGGAATATCAACTCCAGTATTGTAACCACCTTGAAATTCGGGAGGTGGGGGATTATTGTACGTTGTTAATCCATTTTGCGAAGTTACTTTTCCTGTAAAAACTGGTGAACCCCAAGTTTTAAGAACACCTTGTGCATGGAATGGACCGCTGAAAGTATCGCCTGTAGCTGGAATTGCTGTAATTTGATTATAAAAATTTCCATACTTTGCAAAAGAACTTGGTCTTAAAACAATAACTACTTCATTTTCTAAAATATCTTTATCGGGCATTGATGCAGTAATTGGTGTAACACCATTAATGTGATAACGCGATTGTGCGTATATTGCAACTAGTTTGTTCAAAAATGGATTTTCAACTTCATCTCCGTTTGGAAGGGTTAATACTGTATCTGAAGATGTAGGAACAGTTGATGTTCTAATTGTTTTAATGGTATAATCGCCACCATTAAATTGAACTTTTTCATAGTTATTATTATCTGTCCAGTTTTTATCCAAAAAAAGTTTGTTTGCGGCAATGTTTGCAGCACTAACTGCAATGTTATACGATTGTGCATTGGCAATATACTCCGACACATTATCAATTGTTCTAGTTGAAAGAGAGTTATATCTATGCCCAAACATCAAAAAAATAGTACTGAAAGCTAATACTAATAAAATTGCTCCTTTTCCACCCATGATAAACTCCTATCTTTTATTCCTATTTCTGGATGACATTCTAATTTGTCTCCATGCAGTTTTCGAGTATGTTGTATCGTAGCCGTATGCATCTTCTATTTCTATATCAATTTGTATAGTTTCAATATTGCCTAACCCAACTGTTACTGGGGTTGTAATGGTATCTCCAAAAATAGTAAAGTATGATAATTCAAATTTTGTAATTCCCATATTGGAAGATAATGGAGTACTGCCGTTTACACTTCTGTATAATAATCTGTCTTTAGGATTTGGGGTGTTAGGTAGTTCGCTTGCAGGGCCTATTGTATAGTTAATAGTGTCTCCATCAACCAAAAAAGAGATTGATGTGCTATCGGCTAAAGTAATTGCAGGAGCGGAAGGGTCGGCATTAGCCCAATCGGAGGTATATCCCATTTGTCTAAAATCGAATTCAATTAATTTAACTACATCAACAAGGTTATTTTGTAAAACTGCATCGCCAGTAAAAATATACGAATTTCGCACACTTGCATCGTTTAACCTAAGCAAAATCATAAGTAGTAAGCCACCTATAACGGTAGAACCTAAAATATCTAAAAGTGTACTAAATCCCATTATTTCCTCTTAAAAAGCAAAATTACTTTGAATAACCGACATAATAATTGTATCAGGAGTAGCTTTGTAGGTAGTGTTAGCCATTACTTTGGATGTAATTTTTACAATCAATTTTTTATGCCAAGTTTTACTGGCAACATAAACACTTGGATTATTTGAATTTACATACCCAACTTGGCAGTTAACATCAAAATAATCTGAAAACATACCACGAAAAGGATTTCGTGAAATTAAAGTATCTTGAGTGTTAAAGCTTAATCCGTTAAAATCATCAAAATCATTAAATGTCTTATAGGTCTCTCCAGTTTCTGGACCTAAAGTGGAGGAAAGATCGCTCAAGTTAGTAATTACAACCGTTGTATCTACAGAATATTCATCAAAAGCTTTGCCAATAGCTTCTTCAATAATTGATGCAGCCACAGAAATGCCTTGCAGTTTAACCTTAGATTCTAAAAGAACATTATCTGTTAATAGAAATCCGTTAGTAACCCTAAGAACCACTAGTGAAAGTAACACTAATGCAGCTAAAGTTATCATCATTTGTCCAGTTCCCATCTCACAATCTCATTGTTTAATGTAAGAGACTATCAATTATCGTGCTAAACATATTATAGGTTTTCTACTACTAATTACAGAGTAATTTTCAATTTCAATTATCAAAATCTTCCTAAATATTAAAGATATCGGAAAATAATTTTGAGGAATAACAATTATCTACTGGCTACAGAAAGACTTTTGGTTTTTAACATAAGTTTAAAAGTAGATGTGGTAAAAACTAGATGTAATTTTTACAAGTTTGCAGGAAAATATTTCTGATTGGGATTTTTAATAACGCATTATCTTGTGTTATGCAAAGCCTTCAATCCGATTTAAAACAAAGAAGCTGCTAATACGCGAATAAAAGCAATCCGTGAATTAGTGGCTTTTCTATTCTAAAATGTGCTTTTTCATAAAAGCGATATATCTTCAATTCTCAATTCTCAATTCTCAATTAGTTCCTTGTGTCCTAAATCACTATTTTATTGTATCACATCAATATGGGATTGATATTCAAAAATCATTGTTATAACTTGCTATTGTAAACGAATATATAAAGTTTAAAATATTAAACAGTGATGGTTTTACTAATGAAAAAAAATAAAAAACATTTAATAATAGATAATGGACTAAATAAAATGAGACGTATCATATTTATGTTATTTCTAACTTTTAGCTCACTCTTTTCGCAAGATCCTAATTGGAACTCATCAATCATCTTCCCACAATATCCTTCTCCATATTTTTCCGATTGGGAAAGGAATCCTAATATTGGAACTTTCACTTTAAATTACTTTGGTACTGCTCCAGTGGAGTTTTACTTTGAAGTAATAGTAAATGTGGATGGATACGGTGAAGCCATTAAAGGGCGAACTGCAATGAGGGAGTATTTGTCGGGACCTCAGATGCAGGTATTGTCGTTTAATGATATTTCAGATTGGGAGAGTACAACATATAATAAAGATTTAGAGCGTATTGTTGCCCAAAGTGGGAAACTGCCCGAATCTACTTATTCTATCTGTGTTACTACACATGCAAAGGATGGAACTCCACTAACAGATGCATGCATAGATTTTGATATTGCACTACCAAATCCTCCACAATTAATATCACCAGATAATGAAGGCTCAATTGAAATTGCACAACCAACTTTAATGTGGAACCCTGTTTCAACCCCACCTGAAATAGTAGTTTACTACCAACTTAAAATTGTTGAAATGCTTGATGGACAGTCAGCATATAGAGCTATAGAAGCAAACATTCCTGTAGTTGAAACAGAAATACCAGTTGAGAATTTGTATGTATATCGTTTGGATGATTATCCACTTAAACAAAACCATTCATACGCTTGGCAAGTTCAAGCCACAAATAGTGAAGGAGTTCCTGTTTCTACTAACGAAGGTTTTTCAGAAATATGGCAGTTTACTTATGGAAGTCCTGCGGGTGAGTTAGGAATTGATACGCTTGTTCTAATTGAAGACTTTGCATATTTGTTTGATTTAAATCAGCTAAACATTACTGATAACAACTCATTTTTAAACCTTGATGGTTCTTGCAGAATGTTGCTTAAAGGTCTAGATGGTGTTGATAAATATGTTGATGTGTTTGCTCAAAACCTAATGTTGCAAAAGGATGAAGAAAGCTACGAAAAGCCCGTGTTCCTTGGGGGGAATGTTCTCGGCTCAATTTATGATGAACTATTTAGCAAAGATATTACGGGAGAATTTTTCAAACCGACTGAGTTAGAGTTTACTCCTCCAAATCAATTTAATATTGGTGGAAATTTTTATCTTGGCGAGCAAGTTGACCTTCCGTTAAATGGAAAGTTAAGTTACATTGATGGAGAATTATCGGGCGAACTATTGCTAATGGGCGATGCAGCTTCACCAGTTTTTGGGCTTGGTGATGATTCGTTTAAACTGAATATCACTTCGCTATCACTATCTTATCCAAGTATTGAAACAAATTTACAAGGTGGTTTAACAGTCTTTGGAACTCCATCTGCTTGTAATGTTGATAAAATTAATCTTAAAAAAGATGGCACATATAATGCAAAAATTTCTTGCGACATAAATCAAGAAATTGCTATGCTACAAGGTTCATCTCTTTTTGTTTTAAATGTAAATAGTGTTGAGGGGGGTATAAAAGGAAATTTGCTAACCGATGAAATTGATTATAAAGTTGTAGTTAACGGTGGCTTAAACTTTAATGTAAATCCAGAGAATGCTTTTGGTGCTGATGTCGTTTTTGAATTAATGCCAAATAAATTTAACTTAATTTCTTTTGAGCCAACTGCCGATGTTGATGCCTCTGTTATAGATTTTGGCTGGGTTAAATGGGATATGCAAAATATTAGATTGAATAATTTGGAATATCAAAATAGCAATTGGGACTTTAATTTGGCAATGGATATAGATTTATCGTTCCCAGATTTTACAGATGAAAAACTTCCTACAATTTACAATATTGCATTTACTCCAAACGGATTTGAATTCCCTAACATAAAATTCAACAATTTCTCAATTCCAAATATAGATTTCAAAGCATTTGAACTTGAACTCTACGGAATTTCAATTCCTAAGTTTACTTTCGATTTAAGGCAATACACACCAGGTTCTATTGCTCAAATGGCTTTTGCATGGAATGTGAAATTCAGTATGCCAAATCTTCCAAACGGAACAGATGAAAAATTTAAATTTCCAAAATGGGATTTAAAAGCAAGTATAAATAATGGAAATTTTAATGTTGAATTACCAAAAATAAATTTCCCAAATCCAAATGGGGTTAATATACCTATGCCAGGTGGGGCAAAATTTGTGGTTAATACTTTTGAAGGAGTATTAAATACAAATTACAATGGTTCGCTAATGAGCTTTTTGCCCGATGTAAAAATTGGTGGCGAACTCACCTTACCTGAAGCACTACAATGTACTGGCAAAAAAGGAAGTCTAAAATTAGAATCTGCAATTACACTTAATGGCAACGGAAGTATTACTGGCATTATTGAGGATGTAGTTCCCACATGCCCTATAAACATTGGGCTTGCTTCACTTTATATGAAAAAATCTAAAATAGAATTTAAAAATGAAGACGGACAAAAAATATATTTAGATGGAAAAGCCGGGATTAAATTTACATCCAATCCTAACGAAAAAGAGGTTGGTGCAATATCTGTTATTTACGAAGTTATAAATAATAAAGTAGTAAAAGCAGAAGGGGAGATAAACGAAAATTTCACTTGGGATTTAGTGGGCGATAATCCAACATTTTCGTTTGGAATAGAGGAAGCACAAATTAAAGAAGGAAAACTAATTATTGATGGTCGTTCTGAGTTGGAACTTAGCAAAGGGGAAAAACTCGGAGTTACTTTTGATAAGTTCACAATAGATTTAGACCAATACAGAGTTGAAGATGGAAGAGTAATTTTTGACGATACTTTTGCAATGGTTATTAACGGCATTGAAAATGATGAAGTAAACTTTAAGGCTGTCAGTAAGGGCGATATACCCGAAAGCGAAAATTATCTTTACTACGAATTGCCCGAAAAAATTTCACTCGATAAAAATGGTTTTACAATTCAAGGTAAAAGTAAAGCTCTACTAAAACATCAAGGAAAAAAACTTGGCGATTTAACAACCGAATTTAGTAATGACTTTGCATTCTCGTTAAAGCCATTCAAGGTTGCAAAAGGTAAATGCGATATTTTTTATAAGGAAGATAGAGTTGCATATTTTAATGCCGATGGCTTTTTCCCTGACCCAACATATTTCTTAAATCGCGTTGTACCCGATAGAATTCCTTTGCCAACATTGGAGATTGCATATCTTCAAATTAAACGCGATGATAATTTGTTAATTGATTTAAGAACAGAAGGGAACTCAACCCGCTTTAGTACAAGAGATGGAGAGCCAGTAGAATTAGTATTCCCATCTATGCAATTCGATTTACCAGAAGCTCCAAAAATACTTGTAGATTTTGATATTTCAATTGATGATGTAACAGGCGAAGTTACCGATGGATTTATTCGTGGAGTAATTCCCGAAGAGAGCATTCCTTCATTCGATTTATCTCGTGTTGGAATTCCCTACACAATCTACTCGGTTTACTACGGCAACATTGATGGAATTAATAAATTCCGTTTAACAGGAAAAGCAAAACTATTTGATACCGAAGTTGCTTGCCACGATTCAATGACATTAACACTTTCGCAAAATGGAATTCTTGAAGGGAATGTTGCTTGTGATGTTGAAAAAATTATTCCTTTAATTCCTGATAGCGACAAACTAAATTTACACATCAATACTGTTTCGGGTAGGTTTAATGCGGACTTGCTGAATGTTGCCCGTAACTTCGATTTTGAGTTACAGTTAGATTCCGATGTACGTTTTAATTTCAACGAAAATGAATCGTGGGGCGTTTGGACTTTGCTCGGGTTAGATTTTGACGGCTTACAGCTTCTTGATTCTAGAATAGATGATGTAGCAATTCCTAAAATAGATTTGGAGCATTTTAAAATAGGAATAGAAAATTTAAATCTTGGAAGATTAGAATATAATTCTACTCCGGATGCTGATGGCAACAGCGGTTGGGATTTTGAATTTGGAATGGATTTGGATTTAGAGTTCCCAGAACTTGGAATGGAAATTCCTAACATTCCTAATGTAATATTAAACAGAACCGGCTTTCACACAATGAACAGAATTTCTGTTCCCTCCTTCCCTGATAGTTTGGCTTTTGAATTTGAAGGCATTCAATTAAAACCACTTGCTTTCCGTATGCCTCGCTTAAACTTTAACTGGTTTAACCCAATGGGAGGTGGCTATGGCAGTGATTGGAATTTTGATATCGATTTTGAAATTAATTTTCCAAATATGGAAAGTAGCTCAGGCGAAATGCGTTACCCACATTTAACTATGCTTGATGCAAGTTTCTTAAACGGAATGATTATAGGAAATGTTGAACCAATAAATTTTGATTTAGGTGATGGCTTAAAATTAAACTTTGGCGATGGCTTTGGTTTTTCTGTAACTGAAATATCAGGCGGTCTCTTTGATGATAATGGTTCGCAAGGTGTTGGTTTCAATTTTAATGGTCATCTGGATTTACCCGAATATATGCGTTGCGATGGTGAAGAGACTTCGGTTGACTTAACCGACATTTCATTTTCGTTAGATAGCAGAGGACACATTGCCGGCGTTGTGGATAATTTTGTTCCTCGTTGCCCAATAGATTTAGGCTTTGGTCATTTTGTTGTTACTTCTTCTTCAATCAATTTTTCTGTTGCCGATTCTGGTCAAGTTGCAATACTCGATATGACTGGCGACTTGGTTATTGATACTGGCGATGGTAACACAGTTACGGCAAATGGTGTTCTGCAAATGAATCTATTGACCGGAGAAATTATTGATGGCTCAATAACTATTGAAGAACAATTTGTTTGGGCAATTCCAAATGATAAGCCAGTACTTCGTTTTACAATTAACAGAGCTGTACTCGATATGGATGGCTTAACAATAGATGGCGATAGTGAATTGTTATTGCCTGGCGGACAAACAAGAAATGCACATTTCAGAAATTTTAAGTTCGATTACAGAAAATATAAAGTAAAAAGTGGTAGCCTCGAAATTGATGCAGATTTTGCCATTAAATTTGCTATGCAAGATGGCGAAATAGTTTGGACTGCAATTCCAGCAGATGAGCCATTAACCGAAAATCAAACTGCTAAGATTGGATTTACATCTAACCTTACTTTGGATGTTAATGGCTTATCCGTAGGGGGAGAAGCAGTTGCAGCAATACGTTGGGATGATGACCCCGCACATCAGTTTGGTAATTTGTTAATTAGATATACAAACGATTTCAAATTTTCACTCCGCCCATTTATGGTTTCGGAAGGACATGCCGATTTAATACACGTGCAAGGTGGTGCCGAAACTGTTATTGCAACACTATCACATGATGGATTAAACCTTGGAGATATTTTTGGAATACTCCCTCTGCCCGAAATTATTCCGTTGCCAACAAGAGATATTGCATATCTGCGAATTAAAAACGGAGACAATGTTTTAGTTCAATCGGAAGTAGTTGATGGTAATTTTAGAATTATCTCTACAGCAGAGAACCCTGCTGCATTAGTTATTCCTTCACTTAAACAAGACGGTACTCCTGTAGATTCAATAGATGCAATATTTGATATTGTAATTAGTCCTACAGCACAAATTGTTGAAGGCGAAATAACTCTTGTAAAAGGAGATTCCCTCTCTATTATTAATTTGCGTGATAGAGGAATTCCTGCAGATATATTTAAACTAAATATCAAACGAATTGGTGGCGAAAATACGCTAACTGCCGATGCACAAGTTGATTTGCCCGGAATTATGGATGGACTTCCAATTAAAATGCGAAAACTTCGCTTTAACAGAAACGGACTTTCGGGCAATATCGATTTAGGAATTTATTCCGAAGTGTATTTGCTTGCCAATAATTGCCCTAACAACGAGTTACCTTCATTGGGCAATGCAGATTTAGGAACTCAAGCAATAATAACGCTTGAGGGTGTTGATGTTTCTTTTGGCGATAACAATTCGGTTGGATTCTCCGGTAAATTTGTTCCACTTATGTTTGGTGGCAATGATGCAATTGATATTCAATATGCAGCAAACTGGAATAATGAAGAACGCAAATTTACATTCTCTTTCGATTTTAAAGATGGCGAAGTTTTCGATTTTGGCATTGGTACGTTTACGCCTACTGGCATTGCAGGCAATCCCGCAATGCAGCTAACACTTACCGAAGATGATTTTGAATTATTAATTAGCGGATTATTTGAGTCGGAACAATTTGGAGATGATTTTAGCATTTCTATTGAAGGACTAAAAATTACCAAAAATAATGTATCTGCCGAAGCAATCTCTAAACCTCAGGCACATCCAATGGAGTTTGAGCTTTTCAAATCGCAATTTAGAATTTTTGATAAAGATAGAGACCACAAAGCCATACGCTTTACTTACAACGATAATGTTCTTAAACTAATACTAAATGGAGATATTACTCTATTTGGTAGAGACGATAAAGTTGCATTTTCTAATTTAACAATAGGAACTGATGGTTCGTTTTCAATTGATGAAGCAAATTTCTTAAATAGAGATTTATCAATTATTGAAAACTATCTTGCACTTAACAACCTTGGTATTGTGCAAGAGGATAACATATACAAACTTGCAGTTGGCGGTTGGATTAAACTCCCCGAGCCGGTTGGAAACGATACACAATTCGATTTTGGTTTTAACATTGCTCCAAATGGAACAATTTCTGCCGACCAAAGAATTGGAAACCAAATTGTATTTATTAATGAATCAGGGCATAATATTGGAGGCGGAGACCAATCGGAATACGATTTTTGGAAAGCTAAATTTGATGTTACATATCTTGCACTCGATTTAAATTTTGATAGAATTGCCCAAAGTGCTGTTAAAATGAATGCCGATATTTATTGGGATAATGATAGGAATAAAAGAGTTGAGCTTGGCGATAATAGTACTCCCGGACTCACAATTCCGTTTAACGGAAATTTAACTTGGGGTTCCGCTTCGGCAAACGGAAGTATTATAGATTTTGAAGAAGATATGTTCAAGATTAAAATAAGCACAATTCAATTAACTTCCGACAGAAATAACAATTTAACTTTTGGAATAGGTGGCGAATTTGGTTTAAATTTTGATGCTGTTGAAGGAGGTCTCGGACTCTCTGGTTTCCAATTTAATAAAACAGGAATAGTTAGTGTTGGAACAATTACCAAAGGGAGTTTATCAATTGAAGATGTTGGTTCTCTTGAGTTACAGGATATAGGATATAGCCCTGATGAAACTACTATCCAGGTTAATGGTGGCGAAATGCCTGGTGTTAATAGTGGAAATGCAACCTCTTCCACACAAAGCATAACGGTTAATAGCTATCTAAGTTTCGGTGGAAAAATTACTATTGCCAATTTTGTTACTGCTGGTGTAGAAAGATTTCTAT
This sequence comes from uncultured Ignavibacteriales bacterium, assembly GCA_947311785.1. GTDB lineage: Bacteria > Bacteroidota > Ignavibacteria > Ignavibacteriales > Melioribacteraceae > 1-14-2-50-31-20. The sequence goes on from CAMZLW010000008.1 coordinate 15,589, forward strand.
CTTATTCTACTACAAACAATGGAGTTACCTCAAATACACTTATTGTAAAAAATGCTACCTTTGAAACCGATGGTTTTAGCGGTTCAATGGATTTACTCTACTATAGTGGTGGTGATGATTTCTTAATGCGTGTTGGTGGTTCGGCAAATTTCAAAGGTAAAAGTGCCTCGATGGTGGGTAAAATTGCAAAAATTAGGGGGGATATAAGCTTTGGTCTTTTCTTAACTTTTAGTACTAAAATACAAGTAGGACCAGTAACCATAACCGAAGTAGGAGGAGGCTTTTTCTACAGACCAACAGCAGATGATATTTTAACAGTTAAACGTGTTGCACGCGTTGGTACAGCAGAAGGTAATATTGAAGTACAAGGGGGAACTTTTGCAATATTCTTATTTGGTGAAGCCGTTATTGTTGATAGAGTTTTAATTAAAGGTAGAGTTTTACTAACGGTTACCGATAAACAATTTATGCTGGATGGCAGGGTTATTCTGCTAAATAGAGATACCGAAATAACTGGCGAAGCTCATTTACTAGTTCAGTGGGACCCAAATTTTAAAGCAGAAGGTGAAATAACAGTTGATATTGATGCGGCACGCGTTGTAAAAGGAACTGGACGAGTTGGTTTTTATGTTTATAGCCAAAACCAATGGGCAATATATGGTGAAACAGATCTGAAATTGTTTAACTATCTAGAATCGAGTAGTGAATTTTTTGTTGGTAACTCTGGCTTTATGCTTGGTATGAGTTCAAGTGTTGACTTTGATATTTGGATAATTGAAGTTGGTGCGGGCATTGAAGTTAAAGTTTGGTACATCAAAGATAAATCTTGGGGTGCGTATGCCGAAGCTTATGTAAAAGCCGAAATTCTTTGGGGAATTGCAAAAGCTAAAGGCTGGCTAAAATGTGCATTAATTGGTAGTGGTGGGCATACTATTTTATATGGTCAAGCAGGTTTAAGAATACGCACATTCATAAAAGATTGGGATGGCTCTGCCTGGGCAAAAATTGATAATGGAAGGCTTAGTGGAGGGCGTGGAAGTGATTCCGACATGGATGCTTTAATTGCCGAAGCCGCTGGGCAATCGGCACAAGCAGAAGAAGAAATGAACGATATGAAAAACTCTATTGAAAATAGAGTTGAAGCGGGTGTTAGTTTTAGCAACGAAGATTTAGAAGCTGCATTTACATCACTTACCGAATGGGGTACAAAATACAAATATGGTACACCTGCTGAAAGAAATGCAGCTGAAGATTTTTTTGCTGAACTTAGAGATATCGAATCGCTACATTTTCGTTTCCCTTTTGGTATAGGTAACATTAACTATAACCCACCTGGTAGAGAAAGAAACCTTTATACATGGATAATTGAGAATATATACCAAGGAGAAGAGGCTCCCAATTTATCTGGATACAATACACAAAGAAGAGGTGTTTTAGAAGCTATTCAAAGTTATGATGATAATAAAAACAGACTTATCCCCACGTTAGATGAGGCTATGGAAGTTATTAGCAGTGTTGAAAACGAAGTGGAACAATCAGCTGATGACCCAACAAAAAACACAATATTCCCTACTTATTCAAGAGATGCAGAAGGTAATTACACCAAGCTTACTGATCCAAGTATGAATGTTGATGAAGATCTCGCTAACCAAAACAAAAGTAATCTAAATAATGGAATTGCTTCAATAATTGCATACAGAAATCAGGTTAATGATGAATATGAAAAATTGAATGATAACATTAATATTTTAGAAACAGCACTTCGTGGTAGAAATGGAAATTCTGGTGCAGAAGGCTTTTCAAATTCCTATACAAATTTAATTACCGAAGTTAATAGAACATATTTGCACGAGTATTTATATTACAAAAGAACACATACATGGGCATCTTCTATGCATTTTCAATTGATTAGTAAATATGGAATTGTTGTAAATGTTATGAATGCTAAAGCAGAGAACCTTTATAACAGAGGTTCGGTAGGGTATCTAATTTTACGAGAAATAAATGTAAAAAGAGTTGAAGCTATTGCAAAACTGAGAGGCGACGACGAAGCTGCAGCGATAGCAGAAGGAAGTACTGAAAGAAGTGCATGGAACTCTAATGCTTCTTTATCGGAGGAGGCTCGCAGAGAGTTTGCCATTCGGCAATCTGTAGATATTGGAAAGGCTTTATGGTACAGAATTTCAATTAACGGATTAAGTTCGCTTATAGATTCTTCCAATGCAATAATTAGCACAAGGCAAAATGAGAAGAATGAGACCGTAGAGGCTATGGGAGAACTCCAAGCCGAGTTTACAACTAAAATGAATAGGATATATGCTACACTTGCTAGTATGTCAGAAACAAAATATGATATTCTTTCTAAGCTAATCAAGTGGGAAGAAAATACATTTCATCTTGAGCTTAGAGATATTTATGATATTCGTGGAGGAGTTGGTCTCTCTGGAAAAGCTGGAGCTTCTAGACTTTCAATATTGCGTTCAGAAAAATCACTATTGGAACAAAAAATGACTGTTCCAGTTATTACTCAACTTATAACAAGAAACTTTGATAATGGAATGTACGCCATTAACAGAATTCGTTGGAATGTTTCTGGACCAAGAGCTAACAAAACAACATATATGATAGATTATTCTAGTCGCCGACCAAATATTAGCCGTCAAGGATTTCAATCTGTAGGAAATAGAAAAATGATGTACCTTTTCTATTCACCAACAATTGGTCAATCTACATTTGGTAGAACAAATTTTAGGTTAAAAGCAAGAAATGAAATTGGATATACAATTCATAGAAATCTTTCATTTACTCCAACATTCTCTAACATTGACGAAGATATTTACGCATATACTGTTAACGAAACAAGTTACGACGAAGATGTAACACCACCTACAATTAGGGAATATTTATCCTATGCCTATATACGTCAAGATGTTGAAAATGAAGATGATGTATATAAATATTATGTTAGTGATAAGTCTAATATAACTGCAAGTTGGTATGGCATTGATAGGGAAAGTGGAATTCAAGAGTACAGATATAAACTTGTAAAAACCCAAGATCCAGAGAGAGAACTGACACAATTTGTCCTTAATAGTAGTGTTACAGGGAATATGAGTGTTAACAATAATGTTGTTCAAAATGCGGGTAATTATGTTCAAAATGCAGGGCAAAATATGAGTGACGAAAATGATGGTGAAGTTCGAGCATTTCAACCAGACGAACTTTGGATTCAGAATTATGGACGAAATGATGTAGTAATTAATGATTTAAATATGGAAGACAGAGATGTTTACCAGATATACGCAATAGCAAAAAATGGTGATGGTCTCTGGACAGAAGAACCAGCAGGAACTAAACAATATATAATTGCCGATTTAACACCACCAACCGCTCCTCGTAGGTTATCTCAACTTAGAAATCCGGAAATTACTGTTAATGATAGAATGAATGGTATAAATCAGGAAGTTGAATTACCCGCACCAGTTTATAACCCATACTATATGCAATTTTTCCCAATGTTGGATAACTCTGAAGCATCATTAACTTTTAGATATGGTGCTTCTACCGATGAGGAATCTGGAATAAGTGGATATGAAATATTTATTTCTAAAGTTGGTGATAATTCGGTAATTACCGATAGAATATATCGTGGTCCTGTTACTGGAAATTATATTACATTAAGCAATAATAGAGATAACATTCTTGACGGAATTTTAAACTATGTTGATTCCTTTTATGTTGATATACGTGCTATAAACAAAGCTAAAAACCGTAGTGAGTTTTTAAGATATAAAATGCAGCCATTTGATGATACTCCACCAAGTAAACCAGAAGTTAACTTTGCATATTCGAATGATTATCAAAGAGCCTATATTGTTTTTGATACTCAATCAGTTGATGAACAATCTGGTATTAAGTATTATGAAGTTGGTATTGGTAGTTCCTACTACAATGGCAATTTAACTTATGATGATTCTATCAGAATCTATCCGCAAGATATAATGTTGAACAAAACTGCATTATTACCAGTATTACCCGAAAGAACAAGAACCTGGTTTACTGTAAGGGCAGTAAATGGGCAAGGTGCTAGAGGTCAAGTTTGTAGAACAGGTTCATTCAAACAAGACGATTCACCACCTATCACACCAATAGTTGCTATTACAAAAAGTGTAGTTAGTGGTAGAGGTACATTCTTAAACCTATTGTTTGGAAATGTTAGAGATTCTCAATCGGGGATAAGAAAAGTTGAGTATCAAATTTTAAAACAAGCTCCTAATAGTAATATTTGGTATTATGCTCGTAGATGGACTGAATCTCCAAATAATCGTAGTCTAAGTCTTCTATTAAGTGCAATAAATGTTAACTTATCGCACAAAGTAAAAGTTAAAGTTAGAACAACAAATTATGTTGGTTTAGTCTCTGCTATTGGAGTGCAAGAGTACGTGTTAGATACAACACCTCCTATAACACCAGATGTAAATGTTTCGTATTCAAGTACAGTTAGAGACCATAGTAGCAATTTAAGTTTGTCGTTTGTTGTGGATGATCCTGAAACAGGTATTGAAAAAATTGAATATAAAGTAGCACAAGAGCAAAGGATGTTTGCAGGTGTTTCGGTAGCTGGAAGACCATCCTATAGAACCTATTATTTACCTGCAGTATGGCGAAATAATGGAACGAGTACATCAAAGAGGTTTACTTATTCTGAACTGGGGTATAATTCTGGAGATAGAATAAGAATTAGTATAAGAACAACAAATAGACGTGGCGTTGTATCACAAATAGGTACTAGAAATATTACATTACCTTAAAAAATATTTAGTATGATAGAGCTGTGTACTGAACATCTCTATTAAAATTAGGAAATTATTATAATATTTGTAGAATAGAATACTTTGTAATTCAGGAGAAAAAATGAAAAAAACATATTTGATAATTTGGTTACTATTTTTATTGGTAATTTCATCAAATGCTCAAAAAAAGAGAGACTTTTTTACAATGGTTAAAGGTGGTGAATTAGCCATATTTTTAACCGAGCCTCTTGCTGCAAACGAGGTTTACAATGTATATCGTAAATCGGATACAGGTTTTATCTTGTTAAATAAAGATGAGCCGATACGAGCAATCCTAAATCCTGCAGAGGCAAAAGTTGTTTTAGGTAAGGATTGGGATTTAATTTCCAATGCTGTGGATAGTGAAAATGATGTTGAAATTACTAGGGCTATAAGGTCTAAAACCTTCCGTGGTGCTTTGCTCTCGCTGGTTAGCAATAATGCGGCTAAAGTTGCTGGCAGGTGGTTTTTGGATAAAAATATTAAAAGAGGTAATTCATACACATACAAAATAATATTTGAAACTATTTCAGGAGAAAAAACAGATAGCCTTCAAAAAAATGTGAAAGCAATAGAGATAATTCCTAATGCTCCTGATAATTTAGAATTAATTGCAGGCAATAAACAAATTAAATTAAAATGGAAATATCCTCAATGGAGTGGTGATTTTTCCGATATTGGTTTTACCTATAATGTATATAGAAAAAAAGGGAATGGTAAATTTGAAAAAGTAAACGAAAACATCATTATCCGTGATGATGCTTCAACACCAGAGTACGATGACTTATGGCTTGATGAAGGAATAAAATATTCCTACAAAGTTACAATTTTAGACCCCATTGGTAACGAGAGTAAAACATCTAATATTGCAGAGATTCTTTTGTTGGATAAAACTCCACCCGCTATTGTTCGAAATGTTATGTCAGAAGCATATAGAAATGGAATGAAAATATCGTGGAATATGAATACAGAACTTGATGCTGTTAGTTACAATGTTTATCGTGCAAGAAGTTTAAAAGGACCATTTAAAAAAATAAATAGAACACCAATTGCTGTAGAGACTCCATTTTATATGGATAGCACAATTGTAGAAAAAAAACAATTTTTCTACACAATTACTGCATTGGATAAATCTGGTAACGAAGGAAAACAGAGTAACCCAAGTTCAACATATCTTGCAGATAACTTTCCACCCGATGCACCAACAAACTTAACCTACAAAGTTGTAAACAACAAAGTTGAGTTAAGTTGGATAAATGCTAAAGCAAAAGATATTCAGGGATATAATATTTACAAAAGTGAACGCCCAACAGGAATGAAATCACGATTAAATTTAACTCCGTTCAAAGGAAATATATTTAGTGATACGGGTGAAAAGGATAAAGGCTTTGGGTACGGAGCAAAATTCTACTACACAATTACTGCACAAGATAGCTCACGAAATGAGAGCGATTCATTAAATATTATTGTTTATGTACCAGATGTTGAAGCCCCATTCCCTCCGGTTAATTTTAATGTTGTTACTAAAGGGGATTATCTTTTTGTCTCTTGTGGAATGTCTCCTTCGGTTGATGCAGATAAATATTTGCTATACCGCTCAACAACAAATAATAAAAAAATAAAACTATCGGAATTTAGCAAAGCTCCATTTAGTTTTAAAGATACAACAATTGTTAAAGGTGCCAACTATATTTATTCTGTTTCGGTAATAGATACAGCAGGAAATATTAGTAAAACATCAGTTCAAGATACAATTATGTTTGCCGATTTTTCTCCGCCACCTGCACCACGTAATGTAAAAGCAAAAGCAGTAAATGGAAAAGTAGAATTAACCTGGGTTAAATCAATTGATTTTGATATGGCAGGATATAATGTGTATCGTTCCGATTACCCAACGGGAACATTTGAATTATTAAATAAAAATATTATTACTAAAACTAATTACGCTGATAATAATGGAAACAAAAAATCTTATTACAGAATTAAAGCTATCGATACCTCAGGAAATGAAAGTAAATATGATAAAACAGTTTCTCCGAAATAATCTAATTGTTTTACTGCTGATTTTATCAGCTAATACATTAGTTGCTCAAGACGTTTTTACAAACGGTGTTATTGAATATAATAATAAAAACTACAAAGATGCAGCCAAAGCATTTGAACAATTTATATCTACTAATCCGTTTGAGGTTGCTCCGTACGAGTATCTTGTTAATTGCTATATCGAATTATCCGAAAATGATAAAGCTATTGAGTTGATAAAAAAAACGAATAAGAAATTTCCTACAAATACAAATCTTAAAAAAACTCTGGGTAAGCTATACGTAAATAAAATGCAATTTAGTAAAGCCGAAAAAACATTTCTTGAAGTATTAAAAATAGAACCGACAAACCAAGAGATAAAAGGATATTTAGCGAAAATATATTTTAATATGGCAGTATTTGCATTCCAAAAAAATGATTTTAAAACTGTTATAAAAAAACTTGATACATCATTAAAGTACGATGATAATAACAAAGATGTATATGCACTAAAAGCAAATTCATTAATTCAGTTAAAGAAGTTTGAAGAAGCAAAAAAGGTTATTGCAAAAGGACTTAAAAAATTTCCGAACAATGACCAATTACTAATTGATAACTCTCTTATTCTTATTAGTCAAGAAAAATATAGTGAAGCAATTACAAAGCTAAAGCCAGTTTGGAAACGTAACAAAAATAATTTGCAAATAGGGTTACAATTAGCACAGTTGTATAGGATAAAAAACAGAATAGAAGAAGCGTTTGCTATATACGATTCGTTATTAAAAAAATATCCTAAAGAAAGAAAAGTTTATGATGAAATGTTAGACTACTTTACTGCTACAGGAAAGTTGGAAGAAAAAAGAAAAATTTATAAAAAAATGGAAGAAGTATTTCCAAACGATAAAGAACTAACGCTTTCAAAAATTAAAACTTATGTTCTTGAAAATGAAGATTCCACAGCAATAGCAGAGTATTTCCAATTTGTGAATAATAATCCCAAGCTATTAAAGGGCTATATCGAATTAGGAAAATTGTATAATAAAAAGGCAATGTATGAAGATGGCATTGCCTTGATGAACAAAGCACTAGCTAATAAGCAGAATCAAAAAGAAATATATTTTTACTTGGGTAAATTTTATAGTAAAAATAATCAGCTTAAATTATCTCTTGAAACATATTTAAAATATTCAAAATTAAAACCCAATGACTATCAAGCATATTATGAAATAGGGTCAATCTATTTGGAACAAAACCAATTAGATTTGGCAAAGCTAAATTTTGAAAAGGCTATAAAACTAAATAAGAATGATGCACTATCATTTGCAAAAATATCTAAAGTCCATAGGCTACAAGGGGATAAAGAAAATGCCGAAAGATATTATGTGAAATCTTTCGTGAAAAATATAATAGCACTTCAGCAAACTCAACAAATGCTTTTGGGTAGCATTAACGAAACTAAAAACTTAGCCAAAGTTGAAATTGATGATGAAAGTGAAAATTTAGAATTGTTTCAAGACAATATTGATGAAGCAGATAAATATCTTGTTGCTAATTTATCGAACACTAAATATCTCGAAATGATTAATAGATTGTTAAAACACTATACCCAGTCTGCGTTGCTCCTTTATTATAAAGCACTATACTACGAACGAACTAACAATTATAAACTGGCGTTGAAATATTATGAACGTGTAATTTCTAGAAGCTCAAAAGTAGAAAAAGCTCATATAAGAATGGCAGAAATTTATTATAAACAAGGAAACATAAAACAGACAATTCTTGCTTACAAAAGAGCATTGTCGCTTAGCAATAACCGAGAAATTTATAAAAGACTAACAGAATTGTACCGAGAAGATAATAGGTTAAATACATTGTGTAACGAGTGGTTGAACATATATGCAGCTCAGCCAGATAATAAATTGTTGGAAGAGTACTTGATTATAGCCTTACACAAAGCGGGAAGAATAGAAGAGGCGAAAGAAATAATAAACAAAAGTGAATAAGCATGAAACTATCTTTACTAACTTACATAGTATTAATCCTATCTTTAAGTTTATCAATTGTAAACGGACAAGTAAAAGACAGCTCTGAAGTTGACCTAAGTATTAATAATCAACTCTCACAATATGTAGCACCCTCCATATTTTCTATCAGTGGAGACGCTGGAGCTTATGGAGAGTTGTATTCAACATCACGCGATGTAGCTCGCCGTCCGGGAGCAACTGGACGCTTGTATCTTCGCCCAACTTTTACATTCTTAAATAATTTTTCTATCTCGTTGGATTTATTTGTTTCAACAGAAGGTAACGATGCCCGTCAGCAGATAAATCGTTTTGCCCTACATCCAGAGTGGAGTTGGGGACAAGCCCACATTGGGGATTTTAACCACAAGTTTTCCGATTACTCATTGAATGGAATAAATATTAGAGGCGGTGGGGTAGAGATAAATCCGGGCTGGTTTCGCTTTCAAGTAATAGGCGGACAAACACGCCGAGCAATAACTGCTTCGCCTTACTCATCGGTTTATAGCCAAAATATGGGAGCCTTAAAAATAGGAATAGGAAAAAAGGGGAAATCATTTTTTGATTTAAATATAATGCTGGCTCGTGATGATAGTAACTCGGTTGCCAAAAGCACATTTATAACAGATACTACTAGCACTGGAGGAAATACACAAGTAGGGATAACTCCACAAGAGAATTTACTTATTGGTTTTAACACAGACTTAAAAATAATTAAAAATATGCTACGCTTACGTGGAGAAGCCACAGCCTCACTATTTACGCACAATACATATTCAGATGAGGCAGATATAGATGACGTTCCAAGTTTTATGGATGGAATCTTTACGCTAAGAAATTCCTCTAATGCTGATTTTGCTTATAAGGGAATATTGGATTTTAAGTATGACTTTTTTAATACATCACTAAAATATCAAGTAATCAATCCTGGATTTCGCTCGTTGGGTATGACTTCTGTAATAAATGATAAGCGAAAGTATGGAGCCAATATGGGCTTTAGATTATTCAAAAATGTTTTAATGGTTCAACTCCGCTACGATGCCCAAAATGATAATTTACTTGACCAAAAGAAATTTACATTGGAAAGAAATACATTTGGTTTTAATGTTGTGGTTCGTCCCATCCAGAGTTTATCAATAATGTTTAATGCAATACATAATAAAATGTTCAATGATTCGGTAAGTGATACCGTTAGGATTGATAGTAAAGTATCAACCTTTGCCACCAATGTATCGTATCAATTTCCCGCTTTTGGCTTACGTAACTCAGCAATGTTGGGCTACTCACATCAAATTTCAACGAACTATAACTTTTACTTGGGCGGAGATAACGAAGTAACAGTAAAGAACATATTCGGAAATATTAACACCACAATAAATTCAATGTGGTCGTTTGCTCCTGGCTTTACGGCAGTAATAATAGATACATGGACTGGAGTAACAAATCAAACACTTACCTTAAACTTACGAGTTAACGGAAGGTTCTTCAACTCGAAGTGGAACAATGCTTTAACAATGTCAATGTCTAACTCAGATTACACAAAAGTGATGCAACTAAATTTACAAAGTGATTACCGCATTACTAGTTCCGATATGATAAAGTTGAAAGTCCGCTACTCCCTCACAAGTTACAATGCCAATAGCACAAACAACTTTTGGGAAAACATTGCAAGTGTTAGTTATGTGCATCGGTTGTAAAAACTGCACCTAATTTTAGTCCAAATATTTAATGAAAATTTAGTTTAGAAGAGAAAATAATATTAACTTTGGCTTTCTTTTTTGTGCTAAATGTTAGCATTTTCTCATTTTTTAAAAATAATATTTTAATTAAAAAAACTAATTTTATGAAACGAGCATGTAAGAGTCTTTACACACAAGTGGGTGATTATAATGCGAGTTCCATCTGACAAAAAACAAACAATTATAAATAGATGAAATACGCAAAAGAAATATTTATGGCAGTAGCTGTAATTTTTACAGTTGTAGTCCTTTTTGTAGATACCTCAAATAATGTAGAACAATCAACAGATGAAACAGCTTTTAACAATTGGGCTTTTAGTGTAATTGATGCTGCAAAAACTGACTCAACTTATACAAGAATTCCACTTAATTCCAAAGCCGATCAACGGTGGTTTATGGAAATTATGTTTGATGCTTGGAGTGGGAAAATATCCAAAAGCGAATTTGTTAGAAAAGGGTTAGAAAAATTTCCGAATAGTGAAAAATCATTTCTATTTGTAGCTGATAGGTTCCCTAAAAACAAACAATAGTTAAGCAATTGATTTATTAATTGAAAATTATATAAATATTTCAGTAACTTGTTGTAAACAAATTCTAACAAATAGATACTTATGATTGAAATTAGGATACCAACAAGTGCCGCAGTTCTTCTTCTGAAGGAGAAAATAGTTTTAGAATTAAAAGCCCTTCAAAAAGCATCAATTTTCCCAGAGGAAATTAGTATTTCCGATTTATCCGATAACGAATTATTAAGTATTGTAGAATCAGCCGCTCTCGATTTAATTTATACCTTACCAGCCGAAATTTATGTAGCCGATAGTAACATTGCCGATATTATTTATAGAGCAATTAGAACTTTTGCATTGGAACAACAACGAAGTGCATTTGATAATTATACAAAAGAGAGAGCCAAGAGTTTGGTAAAACCAATTAAAAAGTTATTCGAAATTTCGGGTGAAAAGGAAATTTATAGTCGAAACTAATTGGCAAACCTTAAGTTAGTTACATGTCATTGCAAAGAGTTTTTTCTGAAGCAATCTGCCAAAGGCATTCTTACAGAAGTGGCAAAGGTTTTATTCTCCACTCTCTTTGTTACAACAATCACAATTTCCACAAGGTTTTTCGCCAGCAAATCCAAAATAATCCGATATAAAAACTCGTCTGCATTTTTCTTCTTTAAAATAATTTACCATTGCTAGTAGTTTTTTATTATCGTTCATTAATTTATTTTCTAATCGTTTCTCATTTTCTAAGTTTGGATGTAGCTCTGAAATTAATTTAATATTTGAATTTTCAACACTTCCCTCTGTAACTCCGTATCTATCGAGCATTGAGAGAACGGTTTCAACTCTAAAATCACTTCTATCCTTAAAGCTCATTTCCTCGCGGATAAAATCGATACCCATTGAGTTAATCTTATCGGCATCTTTTCGCAAAATATTATAAACACGGTCGTAATAATCGGCAGAAGGGTTACTCCATTTTATGAACTCCATTTGTGTGTATAAATCGGATGGGTCGTAAAGCAGAAGGCAAAGCGAATCTTTTCCATCACGTCCAGCTCTACCAATCTCTTGGTAATACGATTCAATAGAGGATGGAATTTCTGCGTGAATTATCAAGCGAATATCCGCTTTATCTATCCCCATCCCAAAAGCATTTGTTGCAAGAATTATTTCTCCGTGGGATTCTGCGGAATTATTGTTCTCCATAAATTGTCGCTGAACTTGTTTTCTCTTCTGTGGCTCTAACTTTCCGTGATAAACAGAATGTCCAATATTTGCTTTATACAAATATCCAGAAAACTCATCCAATGTTTTTATTAACGAAAAATAAATAATTGTGCTACCCTTGTATGTTTGTAGAGCATCAATTATTTTTTCTAATTTATCGTCGTAGCCCCAAATGTCTTTAGCTTCAAGTCGCAGATTTGGTCGCTGGATTCCTTGATGAAAAAGTTCAATTTCGCTTTCATTCAAATTCATTTTTTTGATAATATCTTTTTGAACATCCAAAGTTGCAGTAGCAGTTAAGGCAACAGTAAGCGGATTTCCGATTAGCTTACGGAACTCACCAATGCGTGAGTAATCTGGACGGAAATCGTGTCCCCACTCGGAAATGCAATGAGCTTCATCAATTGCCAACAACGAAATTTTCGCATTTTTAATTTTTGCAATAAATTCTTTTTTACGGAAACGCTCTGGAGTTACATACAAGAGTTTAATTTTTCCATCAACAAAATTTTGTAAACGCTTTTCACGGTTTCCCTTTGAAACAGTGGAGTTTATAAATTCTGCTGGAATATCTCGTTTTTTTAAAGCATCAACCTGATCTTGCATCAAAGCAATAAGTGGAGAAATTACAATTGTTCCTCCATCAAATATCAGTGCAGGAATTTGATAAATAAGCGATTTGCCTCCGCCAGTTGGCATTAAAACAAGTGCGTGTTTTTTCTTTTCAACAAGCGTGTTAATTATTGTTTCTTGTAATCCACGAAATTCATTGAATCCAAAATATTGTTTTAATATTTCTATTGGTTTTTTCATAGTTAGATTTGAGATTTAGAGACGTGAGACACAAGACTCTAAATCTGTTGTTTCATTGTTAAAATTTTAATCTCCAAAGATATTGTTTTCTAAAGTTGATAACGTTAAAAATATTTTTAATAATTAGAATTATAGCTATTTTAAAAGCTAAGGAAGAACTATTAATACTATAATGTAAAAAATGGAAAACCCAAACAACATACCTCGCTTATCACGGCTCTCCGCAATACTTACACTCTTGCAATCTAAAAGAGTAATTACTTCAACTGAAATTGCAAACAAATTTGGAGTAAGTAAACGGACTGCGTATAGAGATATTAAGGCTTTGGTCTTATCAGGCATCCCAATTTTTACAGAAGAGGGGAAAGGCTACTCGTTGGTTGAGGGCTACACGCTTCCGCCAATAATGTTTACCGAGCAAGAGGCAAATGCTTTGATGACTGCCGAAGAGTTGATTTCCAAAAACAAAGACAAATCGTTAATAGACAATCATAGCAGTGCAATTTCAAAAATAAAATCTGTTTTAAGATTCAGTAAAAAAGAGAAGGCTGAAATTCTATCCGAAAGAATTGCCTACTTTAATAATTTTGCAAAAGAGATTACAAGCGATAATCTTTCAACAATCCAGATTGCAATTACTAATTTAGAATTAGTGAAAATAAAATATTTATCGATAAGTAAAAACGAATTAACCAAAAGAGAAATAGAGCCACAAGCACTTTACCACTCTAACGAAAATTGGATTTTAATTGCATGGTGCAATTTGCGAAACGACTACAGAGAATTTCGTTTAGATAAAATTGAAACATTAGAGGTTTTGAATAAGCATTTTCTTAGCAGAAACTTCAACTTAATAGAATATTTTAAATCGTATAATCAATAGACCCCTTGCCATAGGGTTGACAATTGCCCTTTTTATATTTGCATAACAATCATCAAAAAAAAAGGAGAAAATTATGAAAGCTAAAAGATTAACTATTGCAACCTTGTTAGGTTTGTTGTTTGGATTTGTCTGCTACGGTCTTGCCTCAAGCGGTGCGTATGAAGTTTCGGGAATGTTGGCAGTAAGTATTATACTTGGCAGAACTCTTATTGGGGTTGCTATTGGAATAAGCAAATTTCCCCTAAAACATTGGGCTTTGCACGGAATTGTTATGGGATTTTTGTTTAGTTTGCCTGCAGGATTTGGAGCAATATCGGGTTCTGAAAATCCAGAGTTTACACATAAAGCAATGTTTATTTCTACAATTGTTGCTGGAATGGTTTACGGATTTTTAATTGAATTTATTACAACTATTTTGTTTAAGGCAAAACAACATGTATAGAAAAGTAATTTAGCTTTATTTTATTGTTGTATAGTTCGTGAATTGGTGGCTATCTGCTTTGCTTTTAACCGCTATATTTTATAATAAGGAAATTATTTATGAATGAATTGAAAATTAAAAAACTAACGGAAATAAATATTACTGAGGAACATATCTGCTGTGCAATATCCTATAAAAAATGTGTTGATGGCTATAATGCCAAAAAGGATTGGCTTAAAAATCAGTTCAAAGATGGATATGTTTTTAAAAAATTAGATGTAAGAGGAAAAGTATTTATCGAATATGTTCCTGCAGAAAAAGGCTGGGTGCCTATTGATGCCCCCAACTATATGCTAATAAATTGTTTCTGGGTTTCGGGAAAGTATAAAGGACACGGACATGCAAAAGAACTTTTAAGAGAGTGCGAAAAAGATTCAAAAAACATGAATGGAATTGTTGTAGTGGTTGGAGAAAAGAAGCAGCCATTTATGTCGGATAAAAAGTTTTTCCAGAAACAAGGTTTTGAACTTTGCGACAGAGCTGAACCATATTTTGAACTTTGGTATAAACCATTTAAGAAAAATGCACCAATTCCAAAATTTAAAGATATTGCAAAAAGTGGCGAATGTAATGTTACGAAAGAGCTTAGTGTTTACTACACAAACGCTTGTCCGTTTACGGAATACTATGTAAACACTGAGCTAAAACGCATTGCAAAAGATAGAGGAATGAACATTAAAATTATAAAGTTGAAAACAAAGGAAGAAGCTCAAAACCATTTTGTGCCACACACAATTTATTCTGTTTTTTATAATGGAAAGTTTGTAACGCAACATATATTAAATGAAAAATCTTTCGATAAATTTATTGAAGTATAATTCGTAAGAACGTAAACCGAAAGTCGTAAATCGTAAGTGTAAAATTGTTTCTTCCGTTTTATCCCGCAAAAATAGTGGGGCGGATTTTTTTTGCGACTTTCGATTCTCGAATTACGGAAAATAAGAATTCGAAAACCAACAACATAAAAAATGAATTACAAAGAAATAAACAAAACCCTTTGGAACAACAAAACGGATGTTCATATAAATTCGGAGTTCTACGATAACCAAACTTTTATTGAAGGACGGAACTCTTTAAACTCAATTGAAATTGAATTGCTCGGAGATATCAAAGGAAAATCAATTCTCCATCTGCAATGCCACTTTGGGCAAGATACAATTTCGCTCAGCAGACTTGGGGCAAATGTAACTGGAATTGATTTATCGGACAAAGTAATTAAAAGAGCAAAGGAACTTGCAACTAAAACAAATTCAGATGCTACATTTATATGTTGTGATATTTACGATCTTCCAAAATATTTGGATGAAAAATTTGATTTAGTATTTACGAGTTACGGCACAATTGGCTGGCTACCAGATTTGGATAAGTGGGCGAAAATAGTTTCTCGATTTCTAAAACCAAATGGGAAATTTATTTTTGCTGAATTCCATCCAGTGGTTTGGATGTTTGATGACAGTTTCACAAAAATTGAATTTAACTATTTTAATGATGCTCCAATTGTGGAAGCAGAGGAAGGGACTTATGTAGATAAAAATGCACCAATAAAGAATAAATCCATTTCCTGGAATCACAGCATTAGTGAAGTGATAAATAGTTTACTACAAAACGGACTTGAAATAATTTCAATGAACGAGTTTGATTACTCACCTTATAATTGCTTCAATAATACAGTTGAATTTGAACCCCAAAAATTTAGAATAAAACATTTGGGAAATAAAATTCCGATGGTATATTCAATTGTTGCAAATAAGATAGTTCCAGCAAAATAAATTCCAACAATAAAACCCGACTATTGTGCAAGTATTTGCATAATAGTCTTGATTATTATGCAAACTTTTGCAATATTTACACCCATGAAGCGTTATTTATATGAAAATATTCTGAAAGATTTGCAGAAAAAGATGGTTCTTCTTACTGGTCCTAGGCAAGTTGGCAAAACCTACCTCGCTAAACAGATGATGGAAGAGTTTAAAAATCCAGTTTATCTGAATTACGACAATATTACAGACCAAAAAATTATTAGAACGCAAACTTGGCGTAAGGATTCTGGGTTATTAGTATTTGATGAAATACATAAAATGCCAAATTGGAAAAATTATATTAAGGGTGTATTTGATACAAAAACGAATGAACAAAAAATTCTTGTTACTGGTAGTGCAAGATTAGAGACCTTTCGAAAAAGTGGCGATTCTCTTGCAGGGCGATATTATCATTACCGACTAAATCCCATAACTATTGATGAAGTAAAAACTAAATTATCAGAATATTCAATTTTGAAAAATTTTAATCACTTTGGTGGTTTTCCCGAACCATTTTTGAATAGTATAAATTTGGAAGAGAGCGAAGCAGAAAAGGAACTTATTCGCTGGCAGAAGCAATATTATTCAAGTTTAATACGTGAAGATATTTTAGACTTTAGCAGAATTCAAGAGATATCAACAATTAGATATCTGTTGGAGTTGTTACGCACCAGAGTTGGTAGTCCAGTTTCATATAAAGGGCTTGCGGAGGATTTACAAAAATCACCCAATACAATAAAAAAATATGTGGAAATTTTAGAGAGTTTATACATTATTTTTCTTATACGACCCTATCATAAGAGGATAAATCGTTCCTTACTGAAAGAGCCAAAAGTTTACTTTTACGATACTTCTTTCGTAAATGGAAACGAAGGGATTCTTTTAGAGAACAACATTGCAGTTAGTTTGCTAAAGCACACTCAATATAAACAAGATTCAGAGGGTAAAGAAATTGAGTTAAAGTATGTTAAAACAAAAGAGAAAAAGGAAGTCGATTTTGTTTTGGTTAAAAATGAAACACCAAAAATGTTTTTAGAAGTGAAGCTATCCGATAGAAAAATTTCAAAGCAGCTTTATTATTTCCAATCAAAATTTCCCGAATCCGAGTTTATTCAACTTGTGCAGAACTTACAGCAAGAGGAAGATATAAAAAATATTAAGTTAAGAAAAGCTGCTGAGTGGATAGGAGATATAGATAACAAAGAATTTTTGTAAACTCATTTAATCAACTTTTGCAATTTTTCAATTTCATCTCGTAGGAATGTGGCTTTTTCAAATTCTAAATCTTTTGCTGCAGTTTTCATCTCTTCCGTCATTTCTTCAATGAGGTCTTGGCGTTGGTCGTTGCTCATATATTTAATAATTGGTTCTGCCACTTTTGTAAACGATGCTTCTTCGAACTTATCCTTTTTACGCATATCTGCAATGGATGTAGATTGCATAATTTCATCGCGAGATTTGTAGATTGTTTCTGGAGTAATTCCGTGTTTCTTATTATATGCTTTTTGGATTTTTCTTCTTCGGTTAGTTTCGTCAATTGTTTTCTTCATCGATTTTGTAATTTTATCGGCATACATAATTACTAATCCGTGGGCATTACGTGCAGTTCTACCTGCAGTTTGCATTAAGGAGCGTTCACTTCTGAGGAAGCCTTCTTTATCGGCATCAATAATTGCAACGAGTGAAACCTCTGGTAAATCTAAGCCTTCGCGTAAAAGGTTAACTCCAATTAGAACATCAAAATCTCCGATACGCAAATTTCTAATAATTTCTACACGTTCAAGTGAATCAATATCGCTGTGGATATATTTTACACGGACCGCAAGATTCTCTAAGTAGTCGGCTAAATCTTCTGCCATTTTTTTTGTAAGTGTTGTAACAAGTACACGTTCTTTTTTTGCTGCACGAGATCTTATTTCGCCAAGTAAATCATCAATCTGTGTTTTTATTGGGCGGATAACAATCTTGGGGTCGAGCAAGCCAGTTGGACGAATAATTTGCTCAATATAAACTCCTTCGGTCTTTTCAAACTCGTAATCACCTGGAGTTGCTGATACATAAATTACTTGGTTTGTTAAGTTTTCATATTCATCAAATTTAAGTGGACGGTTATCTAAAGCAGATGGAAGGCGAAAACCATATTCCACTAAATTCATTTTCCGTGAACGGTCGCCGTTATACATTCCGCGTATTTGTGAAGCTGTAACGTGCGATTCGTCAATGATAAGTAGGTAATCCTTAGGGAAGTAATCAAAAAGGCACGAGGGACGTGAGCCTTCTGCACGTCCATCCATGTGGCGTGAGTAGTTTTCAATTCCAGAGCAGTATCCAATTTCGCGCATCATTTCAATATCGTAGCGTGTGCGTTGCTCAAGGCGTTGGGCTTCAACGTATTTTTCATCATCCCAAAAAGTTTGTAAGCGTTCTTTTAATTCTGCCTCAATAGTTTTTATTCCAGCATTAACCTGCTCTTTTGTTGTAACAAAATATTTTGCAGGATAAATTGCAGCTGACTCAACCTCTTTTATAGTATCGCCAGTTAACGCATTTATTATTGAAACACGTTCAATTTCATCATCCCAAAACTCAACACGTATTGCTTCTTCATATTGATATGCGGGAATTATTTCAATTACATCTCCTCTTGCTCGGAAAGTTCCTCGCGTAAATTCAACATCGTTGCGTGTGTAATAAATATCAATAAGTTTACGCATAAATTGTTTTCTATCAAGCTCATCACCTTTGCGAATAAAAGTAATTTGCTGTGCATATTGTTCTGGTGCACCAATTCCGTAAATACAACTAACACTTGCAATAATTATTACATCGTTTCTTCCTTCAATTAAGGATGTTGTTGTTTTGAGGCGTAGCCTATCAATCTCTTCGTTTACAGAAAAATCTTTTTCAATGTACAAATCGCGCTTAACAACATAAGCCTCTGGCTGGTAGTAATCGTAGTAGCTTATAAAAAATTCCACGGCATTATTGGGGAAGAAGGCTTTAAACTCAGAATAGAGTTGAGCCGCAAGGGTTTTGTTGTGTGATATTATTAGCGTTGGTTTATTTACGTTTGCAATTACATTGCTCATTGTAAATGTTTTTCCACTACCAGTAACCCCTAATAGAACTTGATGTTTCTCACCATCAAGAACGCCTTTTGTAAGTTCTGCAATAGCTTGTGGTTGATCGCCAGAAGGTTTGTAATTTGAAACTAATTGAAATTTTTCCATCAGGCAAAATAGTGTGAGCAATGTTTACATTCAAGAAAAAATGATGTGTGGAATTATATTTGGTGTTTATTTTTTAGAATAATTTAACCCAAATTCAGCATTAGAAAAGCACAAATGCTGAATCGCTCAAGTTGGAGTAAGGGATGATAACAATAATCCATTAACCTAAACGGTTATCATC
>CAMZLW010000009.1 GCA_947311785.1 uncultured Ignavibacteriales bacterium
TGAAATCTGTTGGTAGAGGTTATAGAACTTTTAAGAATTTTAGAAGTGCCATACTATTTTTCCATGGGAACTTAGACCTTTACCCACAACAATAAGGGTAGAACCATAGTAATAAAATGAACAAACTAAAATCCTATACAAATACACCAAACATTCTACTTTCAGTAATTATTGTTTTAACAATTTTTGCACAAATGCTCCCCTTAGTTCAAGTCTTAAATTTTGAATTTTCTTTCCTCTTTAGTATTCTCGTTTTTTTAGCTTCTGGAATTCTTACAATTTTTTATCTTCGTAAGTTCAAAACTTTTGGTGTGCTACCTGCAATAATTAGAATGAAATATAAGAGCTATTTGCTGTTACTTTTCACTCCACTTTTTCTGTCCATTCTTTCAAATTTGCTCTTCCAAATCTGCCCAATTTGGGATGGAATTTTATACTATTTGGTTGTTGTTCTTCCAGCATTTTATTTTGGATTTGTCGCTGGAGCATTTGCATTTTGGAGTAACAAGAAGTTTGCCTATCTAATTTTTGGTGGCATATTTTTGCTTTTTGTATTTGCTCCCATTTTGGAATTTTACATCTATCCGCAAGTATATTTTTATAATATTATTGTTGGAATTATTCCAGGAACAATTTATGATGAACAAATTTTAATAGGGAGCAAGTTAATTCTCTATAGATTATTTCACTTTGTATTATTAACAATGCTCCTTTATTCTATGTTTAAAGTAGGGAGCATAAAGAAGAAAAACAGAAAACTACTAATGTTATCCACATTTTTAGGAGCAGTTTTGTTTTTCATCGCTAAACCGTATTTGGGATACGCAACTACAAAATATAGCTTGCACCAAAATCTTAAGATGAGTCTTTTAAGTGAAGTATTTGAAATACGTTACGCTGATAACTTAACACAAAAGGAAATGCAATTGTTAGGGCTGGAGCATTTCTATTACATGCAAGAAATTGAACAAAAAACCAAATTATCAACACCATATAATTTAATAACTTATATTTTTAAAGATGCAAACCAAAAGGGAGCATTGTTCGGGAGCAGAGTTGCTAATGTTGCAAAGCCTTGGATGAATCAAATATTTCTTGATTTCAATTCTGCTGAAAACACTTTGGAGCATGAGCTAACTCACATCTATGCAGCACAGATTGGTAGCACACCTTTTGAAATTGCTGATGGTTTTAACATGGCAATGTTGGAAGGTTACGCAATGGCAATTGAGGATAATTACTCGGGATATGATATTCATTACATGGCTCTTTTGGCAAAAGAGAGTGGATATAATTTTAATATTCCAGAGTTGTTTTCTCGATTTAATTTCTTTAATCAGGCCTCATCGCTTTCATACATTACTGCGGGTTCGTTCGTTAAATATTTGATAAAAATTTATGGAATTGAAAAGGTAAATTTGCTATACCAAGATTTAGATTTTGATGAATATTTGGGGAAAAATTTAGCAGAATTATCTACCGAGTATATTCAATTTTTAGAAAATTTGAACTACCCAATTAACAAACATCGTGCAAATTTGTTTTTTGGAAGAAGACCAATAACCAAAAAAATATGTGCTAGAACTCTTGCAAACGAGATGAGTTCTGCTTGGAAATTATATGGTAATAAAAGTTATATTTCCGCCAACCGTTTTTTTCATAAAATATTTAATTTTTCTAATTCATATTCAGCTCTGCTTGGAGTTATTTATTCAAACAATAAACTTGGAGCATACTCCGAATCGTTAAAATTATTGGAGAGTAAATTATCAGAATATGAGGGAACTTCATCTTACTATTCAGCACTACTAAATTTTGGAGATCAATTAGTATTCAATAATAATTTTGAAAAAGCTGATTCAGTTTATAAAGTTCTTTCAAATTTTAATCCAACCAAGCGATATAAAAATCTTGCTGAAATTAGAATAAAACTAATTGGTGTGAGTAAGATATTAGAATATCTGAAAGGGAGTGATTTTGATAAATACGAAATTTTAAAATCACTAAACAAAGAAAAATTGTTTGATGCTTCACTTCCTATTATGATTGAAATATCCAAAAGGTTAGATGAAAATATTAATTCATTCAGCTTGTTTTTATCAGGCAAAAACATAGAAAATTTATCCAGCAATTCTGCTTATGAAATATCAAAATATTTGATGAGAAATCTGGAGTTTGAAATATCACTAAAGTTTGCCGAGTTAAGCATCCAGAAATGCGATGAAAATTTTAGATTACCAATTCTGAAATCGCATAGAAATAAAATCAATTCATTTTGTAACTTTAATTATTGAATAAAAAAGAAAACTGCAAAGACGCTGAGTCGCAAAGAATTTTTATCAAATAGTTGAACTAATAATTCTTACAATTTTATGTTGCCTTAGTTTTCGGTTTCTAAAAAAAATCTATTCCGAAATTTGGAATAAAAAAGAAGAAAGTCTAAAAATAGATATTATTATAATTTCTTAGCGTCTTTGCGGTAAAAAAACATGCTTAATTTCAAAAAATATATTACAGAAAAAGAATATTTCAAAGTTGCTTCGCAAGTAGCTGAGGAAATGAATATACAAATTTACGTTGTGGGCGGATTTGTTCGCGATTTAATTTTAGACAGAAAATTAGATGATGTTGATATTCTTGTTGTTGGCAACGGACTTGACTTTGCTAAAAAATTATCGCAAAAACTTGGAGTTAAGAAAGTAGATTATTTTAAAACTTTTGGAACTGCACATTTTTTCTATAAAGATATCGATTTGGAATTTGTTGGGGCAAGAACAGAATCTTATTCTCGCGAAAGTAGAAATCCGGAAGTTGAAATTGGAACATTTGAGGATGATATAAATCGCCGTGATTTTACAATTAACACTCTTGCAATTTCGCTTAATAAAAATAATTTTGGCGAATTAATTGACAAATTTGGTGGTGTAAAAGATATTGAGTTAAAGCTAATTAAAACTCCACTTGACCCTGTTGAAACTTTTAATGACGATCCGCTTAGAATTTTACGTGCCTTCCGTTTTGCATCGCAGTTAAATTTTAAATTGGATGAAACACTTCTGGAAGCTGCAACTAAGTTGGCAAACCGGTTAGAAATTATTTCGCAAGAGAGAGTTACCGAGGAATTCTTTAAAATACTAAAATCTCCAAAGCCTTCTGTTGGATTAAAATTACTTTTCGATTCTGGTGTTATGGAAGTAATTTTCCCTGAAGTTGCAAATCTTGGTGGAGTAGAGCAAAGGAACGATTTCCATCACAAAGATGTATTTTTACACACTTGCCAAGTTGTTGATAATGTTGCAAGTGTATCGGATAATGTTTGGCTTCGCTTTGCAGCTTTGATGCACGATATTGCAAAACCACCAACAAAAAGATTTGATGAAAAAGTTGGATGGACTTTCCACGGACACGAGGAGAAAGGTTCACGTTGGATGAAATATATTTTCAAACGTATGAAGTTGCCATTTTCTAAGTTGGATTATGTGCGTAAACTTGTGCGGTTGCATCTGCGTCCAATCGCTTTAATTTCGGATGAAGTTACGGATTCGGCAATACGAAGATTTATTGTAACCATTGGCGAAGATTTAGAAGATATGATTACACTTTGCCGAGCCGATATTACGAGTAAAAATCCTAAAAAAGTAACCCGTTATTTATCCAATTACGAAAAAGTTATGGATAAAGTTCGCGATGTGAAAGAACGCGACAAACTTCGCGAGTTCCAATCTCCTGTTCACGGTGAAGAGATTATGAAGATATTTAACATTCCACCATCACGAAAAGTTGGCGAAATAAAAACCACAATTGAAGAAGCAATATTGGATGGGAAAATAGGGAACAACTACAAAGAAGCGTTTGAATATATGATGAAAATTAAAGATGAGTTTACTTAATTTATATTTTCCTTTTCACGAACAAAAACTCTATTTTTACCACCAAATTTTTCCTAATTAAACAAGTATAATTATATGATTGATTACTCGGCAATAAATATTGAAAAAATAATAATTCATAAAGTTGGTAATAAGCAAAAGAAAATTGAAAATGTGGTATCTAACGATCTGTTTTATTTGGATGAAAATCTTTCAGTTAGTTTAATAAATTACTTCTTTACTCCGTTTTCAAAGGAAATAGAGATAAGTAAATTGCAACATCACTCCAATATTGAATTAAATGAAGTTTATAGTTTTTCAAAAAAAATATTTAGCCAAAAGAATAGTTTTAAAGAGGTTTCCATAAATATATTAAATCATCTTTACGAGCAATCGGAACATCCACACATAAAAATGGGTGAACTTATTATTGCATATTTTAACGACATAATTTTTGATGACGAAATTACTAGTGCAATTGGTGTTTTTAAAGTTGAACGAAAGCAAAATTTTTTTAAGTTTAGCCAAAGGGATAGACTTTTAGGCATTAGCCTCGCAGAAGGAGTAAATTCCAAAAAACTTGATAAAGGTTGTTTGATTATTAATATTGAAAAAGATGATGGATACAGGGTTTTAAGTGTTGATAATAATAATTACGATACGGAATATTGGAAAAATAAATTTTTAAAACTTCAGTTTGTCAAAGATTATAATTATCATACTTCGCAGTATGTCGATTTTGTAAAATCATTTTCATCCGAAGTTATAGAAAAGGAGAAAGGGAAGGATGAGCAAATTGCATTTCTAAATAAATCGATGAACTACCTTGCCAGCAATGAAGAATTTAATATTAATGAATTTGCGTCTGAAATTTTTGACGAACCCAAAATGCAAAAAGATTTTTTTGAATATAAATCAAATTTTGAGCGAGAGCAAGAAACAGAGGTTCAAGACTCATTTCAAATTTCGCAACCTTCGGTTAAATCCAAAAAGCGTTCTATTAAAAGTTTAATTAAACTTGATACTAAAATTCAAATTAAACTTGATAGCGTTGACCCAGAATCTAATCAACAATTTATAGAAAAAGGGTTTGATGAAATACGTGGTATGAAATATTACAAAGTGTTTTATAATTCTGAGGATGAGTAAAGTTCATAAAAAAGGCTATTCCAAAATAAATTAGAATAGCCTTAAAATTAGTGAAACGGAATTTCTATTTAATTAAGCCTAATTTTTTTCTTCCACCACCAGATTTTTTCTTTTTAGGATCGCCATTAGGATATCCTAATGCTTCCCAATCCATTCTTGTAGCTTTTTTGCCGTGGCATTTAGAGCATTTAAGTGCTTTTTTAGCTGGAACAACCATATGGTTTATTGGCCAGTTCATCTCTGTTTCAACCCAACCAATTTTGCCAGAAAATTCTTCTCCAACTTCTTTCATGCCTAATGTGGCAGCATTAACCCATTTTTCTGAAACAGGACTATCTGTTTTTAATGAAGCCCAGAAACCATCTTTCCCAAATAATTTTGGAACAACAATAATGTTTCTTTCAGCATCGTAAGCTTGTTTGCCTCGCATTACTTTGAAAGGAGCAATTTTTGCATTTTTATCGGTAATTGAAGCACTTAAAAAACTAAAACAAAAAAGGAGAAAAGAGGTGTAAGATGCTTATTTTTAGATAGTTAAAAAGAAAAATATTGCAAACAAACACCACTTTTCAGATGATTAAAAATACAAAAACCTTGGGACA
>CAMZLW010000010.1 GCA_947311785.1 uncultured Ignavibacteriales bacterium
TGGCGATTTCAAAGGTATTGCAATGGATATTGAAAACTTAGATAGTGGTCAAGATTCAAAACAAAGATTAGATGATGGACAAATAGTTTTTCAAAACAACTTATGGTTTAACTTTGGTGGTGGAAGTGATTTTGATGCACTTGGGAAACACGATTACGAAAGTGCATATTTAAATAATTCAGCAAATAAAAATGTTATTGAAGACCCACAACTTACAGGAATTTCGAGAACCGCCTATGGTGAAGGACTTAATCCAACAGTAACAAGTGGTTCAGCAGCTTACTCAAACTTAGCAGATTATCCTGTTGGCGATGATTTCTACGATGTAGTTAATTACAAAGGAGCTTTTGGTTCAACAAACTGGTTGAAAGGTTGGACAGCTTTAGACCATTACGGTTACTTAGCTCCAAGTAAAACATCAGCAAACACAGTAACAGTAACAGATGCAAGCATAAATAGTGGCGACCAAGTTTATTGGACTGCCGATAACACATACATTCTTGATGGTTTTGTTTTTGTTGAAAGTGGTGCAGTTCTAAATATTGAAGCTGGTACAGTAATTAAAGGTAAAGCAGGACAAGGCGAAAGTGCATCGGCATTAATTATTGCAAAAGGTGGAAAAATATATGCTGAAGGAACAGGCGTTAACCCAATTATATTTACTGCCGAAAGTGATGATGTAACAAATCCTACAGATTTAGTTTTACCAGCTACAAATTTATGGGGCGGAGTTATAGTATTAGGTAATGCAAAAATTAATACTACTGCTGGCAAAGGTAACATCGAAGGTTTACCAGTATCTGAAAAATCAGAGTATGGTGGCGAAAACGATAATGACAATTCTGGAGTTATAAAATATGTTTCAATCCGTCATGGTGGAACAGATGTTGGTTCTGGAAATGAAATAAATGGTCTTACCCTTGGTGGAGTTGGTAGAGGAACAACAATTGACTATGTTGAAGTTTTCCAAAACAATGATGATGGCTTTGAGTGGTTTGGTGGCTCGGTAAATTGTAAGCATCTTGTTTCTGCATTTAATGCCGATGATGCTTTTGATCACGATGAAGGTTTAACTGGAAAAATGCAATTCTTATTTGCAATTCAAGATGCCGATTTTGGAAACAGAGCAGCCGAACACGATGGTGGTACAGACCCAGAAGATGGAACACCATACGCATATCCACAATCGTACAACGTAACATTCCTTGGTTCAGGAATGAGTTCTACAAATGATGATAATGACAAACTATTTAAAATTAGAGATAACTGGGGTGGTTCTTACAAGAACTCAATCTTTGGCGATTTCAAAGGTATTGCAATGGATATTGAAAACTTAGATAGTGGTCAAGATTCAAAACAAAGATTAGATGATGGACAAATAGTTTTTCAAAACAACTTATGGTTTAACTTTGGTGGCGGAAGTGATTTTGATGCACTAGGAAAACACGATTACGAAAGTGCATACTTAAATGATGCTGCAAACAAAAATGTTCTTGAAGACCCACAACTTGTTTCAATTTCACGAACAGCCTATAGTGAAGGACTTAATCCAACATTAACAACTACTTCACCTGCTTATTCTGAGTTAGCCACTTACACAAGTGTGAAAAGAATAAATGGAATTGCAATAGCATCAAATTATAAGTTATCTCAAAATTATCCAAATCCATTTAACCCAACAACAAAAATTCAATTTAGCGTTCCTAAGCAGTCTCACGTTTCGTTAAGTGTTTTTAATATACTTGGACAAAAAGTTGCAACTCTAGTAAGTGGTGTTAAAGCTACTGGTAACTACGAAGTAAACTTCAATGCTACTAAGTTATCAACAGGCGTTTACATTTATAGATTAGAAGCTGGAAATAATATTATTACAAAAAAGATGACATTACTAAAATAGTAGATGTTTTCTTTTTCTCCTTCCAGAGATGGCGTCTGCTTGCAGACGCCTTTTTTATATACATATAAAGGATGGATAATTTAATATATTTGTGTTGATGAGTTTACATCTAAAACAGAAAATATTACTAAGGACTTAAAGTGAATAAAACAATAGCTCTTGTTGCACACGATAATAGAAAAAAAGACCTTGCAGAATGGGTAACATTTAACGCAGGCTCTTTAATTAAAAATAAAATGGTTTGCACTGGCACAACAGGAAAAATGATTGAGAAAATTTTAAAAGAAAAAAGTGAAACCAAAAAAAATATTAAAATAAAGAAACTTAAATCTGGTCCACTTGGTGGTGATCAGCAACTTGGAGCAATGATTGCAGAAGGAAAAATTGATATTATTATTTTTTTCTGGGACCCAATGGAGCCACAACCTCATGATGTAGATGTTAAGGCTCTCCTACGCATTGCTGTGTTATATAACATTCCAATCGCAAATAATCGATCAACAGCCGATTTTATAATTTCGTCAAATTTATTTTCTGATGAGTATAAACCAATTATAAAAGATTATTCAAACTACTTAAGTAGAAATATTATTTAGTTTTTTATTTAACATTAGCATAATATTACCTTAATATTACCTTAACAGTCAATTTGTAATTTTGAATATGAAAAATATTTTCAATTATAAATTTAGGCTATTATGAATGAAGTAATTATTTTATTTCTAAGCTTGGCTATATCAATTTCTCTCCTCCACCTTTTTGCATCTGCTATAATAATGAACCATAAGATGAAAATGAGCTTTATAAGCAGTGATAGCAAGTCTAAAGTTGTTTCCCCTTTTATTACAATATTAAAACCACTTAAAGGAATTGATGATGCTTTGGAGGAAAACTTACGCTCATTCTTTCATTTAGATTACCCTAACTATGAAATAATTTTCGGATTAGATTCCTATGACGACCCAGCATTGGGAATTGTAAGAAAACTGCAGACCGAGTATAAGTTAGTAAAATCCAAATTGGTTGTTAGCGATAATGCAATAGGGCTAAATCCTAAAGTGAATAATATGAATAATATGTATCCTCTGGTAGAGGGTGATTTTATTTTTATTAATGATAGCAATACAAGAGTTGATAGTAATTTTTTAGATAAATTAATTTCAGAATTTGATGAAGAAAATATTGGGTTAGTTACAGCAACCATTCGTGGTGTTGGGGCAAAGAATTTAACTTCTATTTGGGAAAACTTACATCTAAATACATTTGTTGCTCCAAATGTTTTTATTGCTAAAAGATTTGCAAACATATCAATTGTAATTGGCAAATCAATTTTAATTCCAAGAAAAATTTTGGAAGAAATAGGTGGTTTTGATGTACTTAAAAATTATTTGGCAGAAGACTTTTTACTTGGTGTAAAAGTTAAAGAGCTTGGATATGAAATAAAAACATCGTTAACTATGGTTGATAATGTGAATGAAAGAATTTCGTTTAAACGATTTCTAAATAGGCATAGTAGATGGGCAAAGATGAGACGTAATATTCACATTGAGCATTATTTATTAGAGTGGTGTTCAAATCCAATATTTGCATCTCTGTTGTTAATGGGGTATTTGCACAACTTGGATGGAATAATCATTTTCACAACTCTAACTGCCGTAAAAATATCACACGATTATTTTATAATGAAACTAATGGGTAGTGATTTTAAATGGTATAATATTTTTGCCGTTCCCTTTAAGGACCTGGCAATTGCAGTAATTTGGTTTACCCCATTTTTTAGTTATAAAGTTAAATGGAGAGATAATAAAATTAAAATTGGTAAAGATTCACTTTTACAATCTACTTGAAATATTTAAAATAGTGAGAGATAAAATGACAGAGAAAGAACTGAAAGTATATAAAAATGTTTACGAATCAGGATTTTTAGGTTTTGATGACAATGGAATTTTGCGTAACGATTGCTCTATACCTGAGGGTGAAGCCTTTCCTAATTTTAGCGATGACTTTGGTGAACCTGTTAATCATTTTGAAACTATTATTATTAGTGATATTCATCTTGGTAGCAAACTATCGCAAACAGATATGTTAATTACGTTTCTAAAAAATATTTCTTTCGATAGGTTAATTATAAATGGTGATGTTTTCGATTCAATAAATATGAAAAGGCTGAACAAGCATCATTGGAAAGTTTTAAGTGTATTACGAAAAATAACAGATAAAGATAAGGGCAAAGAAGTAATTTGGATTAGAGGAAACCACGATGGCTTCTCTGACCTACTAACGCAACTACTTGGAATTAAAGTTTATAACGAATTTATGTTCGATTGGAACAACAAAAAAGTGTTAGCATTACACGGAGATATTTTTGATGTATATACAAGTAAGCATCCAATATTATCGGAAGTAGCAGATATTATTTACAAATTTGCTATCTCAATAGACCCTGTTAAAAATAGAATAAGTAAATTTTTAAAGAGAAACACTAAAGCATTTTTACGAAACGCACAGATTGTAAGAGAGCGTTCGCTTGCATATGCCAAACACAAAAATGCACAAGTTGTTTGTTGCGGACACACACACCATCAGGAAACAATAGAAGAAGGGGATATGACTTACCTTAATTCGGGTAGTTGGACTATGCACCCAGCAACCTTCATTGGATTTACAAAAAACAAAGTTAAAGTAGCAAAATTTTCTCATAATGATGTTGAATTAATTCTAAAAACTCAAGCAACTGAATATTCTGATGAACAGCTAATTGATGAAATAGAATTAATTAACGAGGGCAGTTCGGTTCTATTTTAATTTATAAGAAGGAGAAAAATTATGTTGAAATATCTATTAGTCATTTCTATGGTAATTGTAATTGTGTTATCCTTATTCTTGTGTCAGTGTGCCTTTTTTTAATTTAAATATAAGAGGTTACTCTAAAAAGGTAATATTTCATTAACCCCATCCCGCTACTGCGGAATGGGGCTGATGAACCAAAAGCAATCTTTCCCGAACGGACTTTAGTCCGTGAGTTTTTTTTAGAGTGGACTCATATAACAACTTGAGCAATTTTATGGATAGCGTCTTATTATTGTTAGAGCAATTTGGTGTGTGATAATTTTGTGAAATTGGTATAAAAAATATTTTTGGTTACTTACACAGTTTTTTTATAAACTTTGCATAAACAAAGGCAGCTGGCTTTAGTGTGCGTTCAAAATTGTTTTTGTAGTTTACGTGTATTAAGCCAAAGCGTTTCGATTTTCCTTCGAGCCACTCATAATTATCTAATAACGACCAATATAAATAACCAACAAGTAGTTTCTTTTTTTGCATTTGAGCTTTAACAATTTTAAGATGCTTCTTAATAAACTTAATTCTTAATGATTCGTCTTCGGTAGCAATTCCATTTTCAGTAATTATCATCTCCTTGCCATACTTAGCAACAAGTTTAATTATTTTGCGTAGCCCTTTGGGGTAAATTGCCCATCCCATATCTGTGGCTGGTTCTTTTGCAAAAAGTTCCATAGGATTTTTGTAATTAATTTTAAACTTTGCGTGTAGGCGGTAATAATAATTAATTCCCCAAAAATCTATTTTATTATCTAACGGTATAAAAGAGGTGTATTTAAGAATTAACGGAAAATTAAATTCTAAAGTGTTTGTTTTGAAAGCCTCTAACATCATTATATTAAAAAAACTGTGGAGTTTGTTAACTAATTTTTTGTCGAAAAATAAATTGCGTGCTTCTTTGAAAATAATAAAGTGTTTAGCAATGCCTATACTCGTATTAGGATTTGCTTCTTTTAACATATCGTAAATACGAATATGTGCATAAAGTATATGGTTTATAACATTCATTACTTTGTATAAGTCTTTTTGTCCAGGTGGAAACTTTGCATCACCATATGCAGCTAAAGCCCATACTAATGGCTCGTTAAAGGTAATCCAATATTTAATTTTATGTGCAAATTCTTTAATTATTTTGTTAGCAAATTTTGTAAAAATATCTACTGAACTTTCATCAGTCCATGGCGATAGTGTGTGAAACCACTTGGGATGTGTAAAATGATGCAGTGTAATTATGGGTTCAATTCCCATTTCAATAAGTTTATCAATCATCTTATGATATTTTAAAATGGCTTTTTCCGAATACTTATTTCGTTCAGGTTCTATTCTTGCCCACTCAATAGAGAACCGATAGGAGTTTACATTTAGTTCTTTTAAATACTCAAAATCGGTTTCCCAAAGTTTCCAGTGATTACTACCATTTTCATATCGTGGGTCGGAGTTAGCATTTTTAAAATTACCCTTGCTTTCCCAATCGGTAAAATCGTTTTCTATATTTCCTTCTATCTGAAAAGCAGAAGTGCCTACACCCCATAAAAATTTTTTCATTTATTCCTCAAAAAAAAAATAGTGATATGTTAGAATATATATTCATTTATAGCACACAGTTGTTTTGCAGCAGTTACAGAACAATATTGTTACTTTGTAATTTTGTAGATAAATAATTCGTTAGTTTTGTCGCTAACTATATATAATTGGTCATTTGCAGTATCTATTGCAATTCCTTCTGGTTTTCTAATAAATAGTTTGTAGCTCTTTGTTAGTCCTTTCCTTTTAGTCCATCTAAACAGTAATTGTGATTGATCGCTAACAATCCAAAATTCTTTTCTTTTTTCATCGTAAGTTATTCCTGATATATCTTTTGAGAATCTTAGTCTTTCCGATTCTTCAATAAAGAATTTAGAGGTTAGTTTAATCCATAATTTGGGTTTTTTTTCGTTTATTAGAAAAATTGAATTAGCATTACCACAAATACCTTCTAAGCCACTATTAATTTGGGTTTGGGGTAGGTTAAGCTTTTTTCTAAAAAGAATATTGCCAGTTGTATCTAATTTAATAATTTCTCTATTGGCTTCTTGAACTATCCAAAGTGAGTAATCGTTTTTATTAAAGAAAACTCCCTCTAAGTCATTTCCATTAAAAGGAATTTCTTTTAATACTTTTCCATCGAGAGAAATATTATAAATATTATTGGTTCTATCACTTACAGTCCATAGTGTGTTATTGCTTCCTAAGGAAAGTCCTGAGGGTTCTTCTATTTTTAATCTTATTTTTTGTAGAAGCACAATATCATCATTTTCTACGAGCATACTGTTATTGCAAGAATATAAAGATATTGCACTTATTAGTAAAAATATCAGAAAAAATTGTTTCATCTATACCTAAAGTTTAAGATTTAATGAATCAGCTATTTCTGAAAGATTAAATGCAGAAACATTCCCATCATTGTGAATGGCAAAAAATGCACCTTTAGGAAAGTTTTCGTATTTAACTTGAGTTATCCAAATACCATCTGTGTTTAAGGTATTTTTTCCGCTAAAAGCTCCAATATGTTTTAATGTAAGCCTATCAAAAATGTGAAATATATTTTTATCCATACTTTGATCGGTAACAAACCAGTAACCATTTAAGCTATCAGTTTTATAAAGAGCAATACCTTCAACTTCTGCTTTGAAAATATTATTGCCAATAGATTGTTTAAATTTTCCATCCATTGAGTAAACCTTAACTGAGGGGACACCTTTTTTCCCTTCTTCCTCGTTCTCTCTTGCAATTAACAAGTTATCATTCATTCTATCTCCAAATATAGATTCAACAACGGGCAAGCGTCCGTTACCTGATGATTCTCCAAATTTAAAGAGTAGTTTACTTGTAAAACCATTGCTTAATTTAAGTGAATAAACAGCAATACGGTTATTTAATTGTTCATCGTTTTCATATTTATAATTATCAGTAATATATATGTTATAGAAATTTTCTAATTTTTCTGTAAAAATACCATACGGTTTTTTTAGGTCGCTTTCTGCAAAAAAACCAACGTGAGTAAAGTTAGGAAGAGTTAATACTTGAACTCTGTGGTTATCTCGTTCAACTACAAATAGATAGTTTTTGCAAACTGATATTCCATTTGGTCGCTTAAATTCACCTGGGTTTGTTCCCGTTTTGCCAAATCTAAATAATTCTTCACCAGTTGTTGCATTATTTATTATAAGCAGGTCAGAATCTTTTGCCGTGGATATTATCCAACTTGTGTCGTTCCAACTTGTGTCGTTACTCGACCAAAAAGCAGGTGAATCTACATTATCACTTTCATCCCGTGGAGTTTGAAATACTTCGTTTATTGTAACAACTTTTGCATCATTGCTCGTGACAGTTTTTTCTTTTGAATTACAAGAGAAAAAGGAAAGGCTTAGCAACAGAACAAAAATAAAATTATACTTTTTCATGATACTCCTCATAAATTAAGTTGGTAAAAAAAAGATTTCCAAAATAGAAATCTTTTTTTATGAATTATTAAAAATCGTATTTAACACCAAAGTTCATATTCCACGAATAAAACTCTTGTTGGTAAGTTCTTTCTTTTATACCTGCATAATATCTTAATGGTTGATTTAATAGATTTTTTGCATCCACAAAAAATCGTATTTGTTCTGTTATAGCGTACGAGCCGTTAAAATCTAAGTAAGTTACTTCATCATAATACCGTTCTAATCCTGGAGTTAAATTTAACTCATCAGGGTCTAAATATGCACTAGAATAGTTAAATGCAACCCCCAGATCAACTTTAGGTGTCGAATAGTTAAATGCGACATTTATTGTATGTGGTGCAGTTCCTGGTAGGGGAATAGTTTTATCAGAATTTGTTTGTTCCGCTAATACAGGATTATCTGCAATCGAATAATTGTAAGTATAGTTTAAATAAATTCCTAAACTTCTACCCCAATTTCCTAGAAAATCTAATTGACGTTGCACTCCTACTTCTACGCCGTATAGTGTAGCTTTTGCACCATTAATAGGTTGATAAAAATCGCTAAAAAGTTTGCCTGTAGTTGGGTCGGTATAATCACTAATATGTTTAGTAATAATAAAGTCATTTATATTTTTGTAAAACAATCCTGCAGAAACAATTCCTATACCAGAAAAATAATGCTCTGCCATTAAATCTAAATTCATAGAGGTAGTTGGCTTTAAGGTTGAGTTACCAATTGATAGCTCTTCGTAGTCGGAAGAAATTGCACGATAGGGAACTAAATCATAGTAATTTGGTCTTGCAAGTGTATTAGTCCAAGCAAAACGCAATATTGAGTTGCTATTAATATCATATTTTATGTGAAATCCAGGTAAAATATTGAGGTAATTATCCGAGTTTTCAATTGGAATTACAGAGTCGTCGCTTTCATTATATTGGTATCCTTTACTTGAGGACGCAGTATTTTCGAGGCGAACTCCTAATATAAATAATAAATTTTTACCGTATCTTTGATTTAGTTGCACATAACCCGCAGAAATATTTTCTTTGGCACTATAATTTTTTGCTGCATATTCTGCTTTTACTCTTTTAGATTCAAAAAGGTCTTTTTGATTAAAATCAAAATTTCCTAATGCTGATTCTGAAGTGAATTTGCCTGATGTGTAATTACCTGCAAGAAAATTTGCTACAGTATAATC
Source organism: uncultured Ignavibacteriales bacterium (assembly GCA_947311785.1). Lineage (GTDB taxonomy): Bacteria > Bacteroidota > Ignavibacteria > Ignavibacteriales > Melioribacteraceae > 1-14-2-50-31-20. The sequence goes on from CAMZLW010000010.1 coordinate 9,404, forward strand.
TTTATTTTCAATATTATTAAAATTTGCAAATTTGGTTTTGCCGTTACTGGTTAATTCATATTCATAAAAATTATTATCTCTTTCTTTTGATTTTGCTTTATATTTTCCACCTATACGGAGTTCACTTTTATATTTCCTATTTTTTAAAAGTGGAAGTTTGAAATTTAGTTTCAATACTTTTTTACTTTCGTCTGTAAATTTATATTCCTCACTAATTTCTTTTACCGAAAGTTTGTCGTATATATTTTCTGTAGAAAAGTATGGAGTGGTTTGGTTAGATATATCAACTTTTACCGGAATTTTTTTTGCACGCCATGAAATATATCTTTCGTTAGGTCGTTCTTCCGAAGCTGCAGAATATGATGCAGACCAATTAACTTTTAGCAAATCATTAAAATTATGCTTGCCAGAAAGAGCAATTTTATATGTTTGCTGATCTTCTAACCTACGGTTATTATTATTTGCACTTCCCCCCTTAGTTTGCCTGCGTACTTCTGCTTTTGTCATTCCATCTGCATCAGGTTCCCCCAGTTTTTTATATCTTAATCTGAAACGATTTTCATAATCATCTCGTTTATTAAAAATGGTTTTAAGAAAAATTGTATTTAATGGGTCTATTTTATAATCTAAATCTAAGCTAATGCTTTTTCTAATTCTTTGCACTAAATAGCGCCTTATATCCCATTGTGTTACATATGGATTATTATTGTCATCAAACTTCCATTTTCCTTCAGCATTGTGTGAACCATAATCTATGTTGTTGTAAGAGCCACTAAGCATTATTCCAAGTTTATCATTAAAAAATCTATTGCCAAGAACTAATCCACCAGTCCATATAGGTTTAGATTCTATTGCACTATATCCACTAGCTGTTGTAACAGAGAGGCGTAGATTATTTGGAGCTGAGCGTGTAACAAAGTTAACCGAACCGCCAATTGCATCTGCATCCATTTGAGGAGTTAATGCTTTGTTCACTTCAATTGTTTGAATCATATCTGATGGTATTAAATCTAATTGTACATTTCGCACTTCGGCCTCTGCCGAAGGAATTCTTTCTCCGTTTATTGTAAACGAGTTTAATGCAGGTGCTGTTCCTCTTATGCTTGCAAAACGTGCTTCCCCTTGATCGTATTGAACATTAATTGCCGGAATTCGTTTAATTGCATCTCCAATATTTGCATCTGGAAATTTACCTATTTGATCAGCTTCAATTACATTGGATATATTTGAATTATTTCGTTGCTGGTTTAGTGCTTTGGCTTGTCCTTTTAAACGTTCGCCTACTACACATACTACTTTATTGTTAATTATTCCTGCTTTTAGTTTAAAATTAACTTGGGTAGTTCTGTTGGGTTTAACTTCTATATTTTTAATAACTTTCTGAAAGCCAATATATGAAACCTGTATTTTATAATTTCCTTGTTTTACGTTTGAAATAATAAAATTTCCTTGGTTATCTGTAGCAGCACCTTGAGAAGTTGATAGCAACATAACATTGGCACCAACTAACGATTGGTTAGTTTCGTCAACAACTTTTCCAACAATTTGTTCTGTTTGGGCAAAGGTTGTAATGCTTGTTATTACTGCAATTAAAAGTGGATATAAAAAATGCTTTGTCATACGGTTTCCTCATGTTTTTGTTTTTTTTTGTTTTAAATTCAGAATAACTTTTGGGGTTATGCAAAGCCCTCTAATAAGTAAGTTCTTTTTTTAGGTGCGGATAAATGTAACGCTCTTTCTTTTTTTCTTTAATTTTGTCAATTTCAATCTCTAAAAGTCCGTCAACACAATTTCCAAAATTGGGGTCAATATTAAATGCATGGAATTTTACACCATCATCTTCTGCTACTTCGGCATAGTGTTTAAAAAGAACTGGATATTTAAAATTCAACTCGTTTAGTTTATTTCTTAAAATAATGAAATCACTTCTTCTTACTTCTGAATTTAATATTTTGTTATGTTCATCAATAAAATTTTTGTCAGGAGTAAAAGGAATTTTTGCTTTTACATTTTCATGAATAGGTTTATACCATTTTTTAAGATAGGTTATCATCCAGCTAATTGCTTCATTTGTAAACTCTTCGCTGATGCTAACAGGACCAAACAAAAATTTAATTTCTGGTTCCTTTGCAACTATTACTCCAATTCCTTGCCACAGATATTCTAATGCACTGCTGTTCCAATATTTTTCTTGCACAAAACTTCTTCCTAACTCAATAGAGTTTGGTAAAACATTCGAAATAAACTTATCGGAAAAATTAAAAAGTGTTGACGAGTAAAAACCACTAACTCCGTATTCAGATAAAATGGAGTTTCCAAATCCAATACGATACGAGCCAACTATTTCTAATTCCTCATCATCCCAAACCACAAGGTGATTGTAGTATTTATCAAATTTATCGATATCTTTTTTATTTCCAGTTCCTTCGCCAACCTTACGGAAAGTTATTTCTCGTAATCGTGATATTTCTTTAATTACATTTGGCGATTGGTTATAAGCAACTAAGTAAATTGATTTATTATCTTTTATATCAATTAGTTTTTTTGAATTTCGCAATTCCTTTCTTATTTCACGAATATCTATTGGATGGATAATGTTTTTTTCTGTTGCAAAAAGACCTGGCTTCTTTTTCCCAATTTTAGAAACATGTTTTTTTAATAATTTTGCATATACATTATCTTTAATACTTAAGTTAAAAGCCTTTGCTGATATTGGGTTCCCAATTTTAATTTCTAAGTGTTTGTTCTTTTTATTAAAAAGTTCATGCGAAAGTAGAATTATTGAGAGCCTTTTATACAGAATTGAAAATCCATAGAATAGGATAGAATTTTTTGCTTGGATGTAAACTGGTAAAATTGGTGCTTTCAATTTTCTGGAAAGAGTAATTGGAGATTTATTCCATTTGGCATCTGTAATGGTCAACCCTTTTAATCTACTAACCTCGGCTGCTGGAAAAATAATTATAGCATTTTCATTTTCTAAGGCTTTTGAAATTGCAACTATGCGTCCTCTTTGAAAACTTGTTTTTTCAATATCTACTGGTAAAATAAAATTTGCAATGTTATCAATTTCTGCAAGAATATCGTTTGCGATAATTTTAACATCTTTTCGCACAAGCGAAACAGCTTTAATAAGCGATAGAGAATCGAGAGAACCAATAGGGTGGTTTGCTACAATTATAAGACGTCCTTCAGATGGAATTTTCTGAATATCGGATGATGAGATTTTGAAACTAAAATTTAGATATTCAAAAATTTCATCAATAAATTCAATTCCATGAATATCCCCCTTTAATTTTAGAAAATTATTAATTTCATTAATGTGCAGAATTTTCTTAAATACTTTGATAGTTAATTTTTCTGCGAATGAATTATTTTTAAAAAATTTGATTTCTTTATTTTGTATAATTTTTTCAAAGCTAATTTCATTCATATTTAATCCAAATAGTAGATGTGGGTTTATAAAATTTTGATACTGAAAAATTGAAAAAGATTATAATACTTGTGTTAATAGAAAGTTATTAAAGTGTTAAATAATTGTTAAGTAGATTTATTCTAATTTAGCTTTAATAAAATTTTGTGTATGTTGGTACGATTTTTAAGATTCGTTTGGAATAATTTTGATAAATAAATTTAAAATAATAATTTTCTTCTTTTTTCTAATATTTGCAGACGGAAGTTTGATAGCACAGAATTCTGCAAATATAAAAAGGCATTTAAATTATCTTGGAAGCGATTTGTTTGAGGGGCGTGGAACCGGAACAATTGGAGGTGAATTAACAGCAAAATATTTAGCATTACATTTAACTAAATACCAATTAACTCCTATGGGCTATGCTAATACGTTCTATCAATATATACCAATGCATGGTAGCAAGCCAAATAATAACTCCAAAATAATTATTATTAATAAGGGCAAAGATACTTTACAAATTAAAGAAGATTTTCAGTTTTACCATAGTGGAGGTAGAATATTTGCACCTAATCCTATAGCTATGGCGTTTGTAGGGTTTGGAATATCTGCTCCAGAATTTGAATATGATGATTACGATAATATTAATGTTGAAGGTAAGGTAGTGATATTTGTTGAAGGAGAACCTACTTCCGATAACTCGAATTATTTTAACGGAGAGTTCCCAACAAAATATAGTTTTGCAGATACTAAACAAAAAATTGCTCTTTCAAAAGGTGCTGTAGGAACAATTCTTTTGCCAGCATATACTTGCAAATCAAATAATGATTGGGGAAAAATTATTAAGGAATTTTATTTTGAAGATATATCTTTAGCCTATCTTCCTACACCATTGTTAAGTATAATATTAAATCCTAAGCAGGCACCTCTATTATTCAAAAAATCTAAATATTCGTTTGATGCTGTTAAAGATATGTATGAAACACAAAGTTTCAAAAGTTTTGATTTAGTGGGCAAATTATTATTTGAATCTGAATTTAAAAGACGAGATTTTGTAGCTCCAAATGTTATAGGTTTTTTAGAGGGAAGTAGTGAAAAATTAAAAAATGAATATATTGTTGTTACAGCTCATTACGATCATCTCGGTATAGGATTGCCTGTTAAATCCGATTCGGTATATAACGGAGTTTTAGATAATGCAATTGGTGTTGCTGCTTTATTAGAGCTAGCAAAAATGTTTAGCGAAAATAATATTTTACTAAAACGCTCTGTTATTTTCCTTTTTTTAACTGGCGAAGAGAAAGGATTACTTGGGTCATCGTATTTTGCAGAACATTTACCAGTACCAAAAGAGAGTGTAATTGCAAATCTTAATATTGATGGTTTGGCTGTCTTTGGTAATTTCAATTCAATAATTGGAATTGGTGCAGAGTTATCATCGTTAAATAAAACACTTAATATTGTGGCAAAAAATAATCACTTGAAAATTGAAAAAATCCCAGAACAATTTAACGCATTTGAATCTTTTTTACATTCTGACCAACTAGCATTTGCAAGAGCGGGAATTCCTTCAATCTTGATTTCAGACGGACTTGTTTACGAAAACATTAGCCGAAGAGAAGTAATTGAATTATGGAAAGATTATATTCACAATAGATATCACACACCGTTTGATGATTTATCACAAACAATAGATTTTAGTGCTTCTATTAAGCATATAAAAGTTCTTTCAGATTTTATTAGAGAGTTAGCTAATACTAATTTGGAAATAAAATGGAATAAACAAAGTCCATTTCAAAGAGTAAAAAAATGAAAGAAAAGATATATAGTATATTGATAACAATTGCAATGTTGCTAACCTCATGTTCAACCACACAGATAGAGCATGATGAAGTTATTGTAATAAAGGGTTCTGATACAATGCTTCACTTAACCGAAAAATTAGCAGACGCTTTTTCCGAATTGCATCCTAACTTAAAATTTCATGTGTTCGGTGGTGGAACAACAAGTGGAATTGACAAGCTTCTTTCAGGAAGCATAGATATCTGTACGGCTTCAAGAAATTTAACATCTTTGGAGGCTAAAAAACTTGCACAATATTATGGAAGTATAGGAATGTATTATTTGATAGCAAAAGATGCAGTTAGCATATACGTTAATCGTAACACCAAAATTTTCAATCTTACATTTGAACAGTTAAAAAAAATATTTACATGTAGTTCCCTCCAGTTAGATTCACTTAATATAGGTAAAGGAGAAATTAAATTAGCCATAAGAGAGGCTGGTTCTGGAACAAGAAAATTTTTAAAAAATTCTATTTTACCAAATAGTGATTTTTGTAAATCAGCAACTGAATTTACAACTACAGAAGATATAATAGATTTTATAAAAAAGCATAAAAATGCAATAGGTTTTGGTGGTATTGGATTTGGTAAAGGTATTAGAAAAATTTCAATAAATGGAATTAAACCAAATATAAGAAATGCTAAAAGCGATAGATATCCACTAACTCGGTATCTTCATTTTTTTACATCACGTTCTCCTTCAGGAAAAGTTAAAAAATTTATCGATTGGGTTCTTAGTCCTGATGGACAGAAAATTGTAAAAGAAGAAGGATTTATACCTTTGTGGGAAATAAATTACTAAATCGACTATTATAAAGGTTCAACACTATTAATACTAATGGTTACCCAAACGACCTTATTGGGTTATGGCAGATTAAATAGTTCAAAAAGAAATCTTAAATTAGGCAATGTAACAAATATGAGTAACAAAAAACATATACATATTTTTTCAAATACATACTTGAGAGAAGTACTTGGAGTAAATCTTTTTTTACTAATTTTTTTAAGTTTAGTCTTTGGCACTTCGTTCTCAAATATAGTTTTGCTTGTTTTTATTTTATTTGTTTTTACAATAATTCTACTCTATTTACTTGGCATAAAAAGAGAAAGGGAGATTGTAGAAATAGCATCTTTGATAGAGGCAATTAAAAATAAAAATCTTACTTCGGTTGAAAATACAAAGTTAAATAATGGTCTAATAAAATTGGAAGTAAAATTAAAGGAGCTATTTAAAAAAAATCAAGAAGACCTTGCAAATATAAAAATGCTAGCTCAATCAAGAACCGATTTTTTAGGAAATGTTTCACACGAACTTCGCACACCCATTTTTACAATACAAGGATTTTTAGAAACACTATTAAATGGTGCAATAGACGACCCCAATGTTAATAAGAGGTTTCTTAAAAAAGCAATTAAGCATACTCATAATTTAGATGCTCTATTAAATGATTTAATTGATATCTCGATGATTGAATCTGGGCAGATGAGAATGCAGCCAAACTATTTTAATATCTCAGAATTTATCGACTCAATTGTTGAAGAATTAGAATCCTTTATTGGTGAGAAAAAGATAAAAATAAAAACAAAATTTTATAACAATAAAATCCAAGTTTTTGGAGATAAAGAAAAAATTAAGCAAGTTTTTGTAAATCTAATACGAAATGCAATTAAGTATTCTGATAACGGAACTATTTTAATTAGAACTAATGAAGTTGATGAGAAAATTATAATTTCTATCCAAGATTCTGGACTTGGAATTTCGGACGCCGATTTACCAAGAATTTTTGAACGATTTTATCGTGTAGATAAAGCTCGTTCTAAAGATGTTGGTGGCACAGGGCTGGGGCTTGCAATTGTTAAACATATTGTTGAGGCACATGGCTCTAAAATAGAAGTTAAAAGTAAATTGGGAAAGGGCTCAACTTTTTCATTCCTTTTAAGAAAAAAACAATAATTATTACATTATTAAAATTCCCACTATTTCCAAATTAGAAAATTTCCAACATAACCCCAGCAATTCGGGGAGTAAATTAAAATATTCCAAATTCCCATTAATTTTTTTTAAAGCAATACAATTAAAAGTATAAATAGTTGAATTAAGTAAATAATGGAAATTTTTAAATTTCGCGCTGAATCGCTGCATAACCCATTATTATTAAAAGGTTTATGTAAAAAATATATTGAAGAATAATAAAAAGATTGGTATATTTAAATCTTATGTCAAAAATAATAATTGCAATAGATGGTCCTGCTGGTTCAGGAAAAAGTACAATAGCTAAAATGGTAGCAGAAAGGTTAAACTACACTTACCTCGATACTGGTGCAATGTATCGTGCAATAACATATTTAGCACTTCAAAGTGGGATAGTTGACAACGAAGATGCTGTTAATAAATTAGTTGAAGGTCTTGATGTTACTCTAAAATACGAGAACGGACTAACACATGTTTTTGTAGATAATGTTGATTTAACAGAGCATATTAGAACTCCAGAAGTAAATTCTAAAGTAAGCGAAATTGCAGCAATGCCCTTTGTTCGCAAAGAGTTAGTGCGAATGCAACAAAATATGGGTAAAGTAGGCAACATTGTTGCCGAAGGGCGTGATACAACAACAGTAGTTTTTCCTAATGCCGATTTGAAAATATATTTAGACGCATCTGTTGAAGTTAGAGCTGCAAGACGGTATAAGGAATATCAAGAAAAAGGTGTTGAAATTGATATTGAAGAAGTAAAAGAAAACATAAGAAAACGTGATAGAATTGATAGTGGACGTAAAACAAGTCCGTTAAGAAAAGCAGAAAACGCAATTGAAGTAGATTCATCAAATTTAACTGTTGAAGAAGAATTTGAAATTTTATTTGATAATATAAAAAAAAAAATAAATTTGATAAAAAGTCAGAACAATAACTAATGTTAAACTAAACAAATATTCATTCCCTTTTTTTCTGGCTTGAAAAGGAGCAATGAAGCGTAAGTAGTATGGAGGCAGAATGTCTGAGTTAGAAAAAGATGAACAAGAAAAAGCATCTGAGCAGACCACAAAAAAAGAAGTTGCTAGTGTTAGCAAATTTATGAACCCAGAAGAATATTCTGATAGTGAATTAGCCGAGTTGGAAAAACTCTACGAAAATTCTTTTACAAATATTGTTGAAGGAGAAATTGTAGCTGGAACTATTGTTGGAATATCTGATGACCACATTGTTTTAGATGTTGGTTTTAAATCTGATGGTTCAATTCCTAAAAATGAATTTTCTTCAACCGAAGAATTAGAAATTGGTGGAAAAGTTGATATTGTTATTGAAAGTGTTGAAGATTCTGAAGGTAACTTAGTATTAAGTAAGAAAAGAGCAGACTTCCTAAAAATTTGGGAAAGAATTATGAATGCTCACGAAACTGAAGAAGTTATTCAAGGAAAAATTCTTAAAAGAATTAAAGGTGGTATGGTTGTAGATCTTCTTGGTCTTGAAGCATTTTTGCCTGGTTCACAAATTGATATTCGTCCAGTTAGAGATTTTGATGCTTTTGTTGGACAAACAATGGATTTCAGAGTTGTGAAAGTTAATGTTCCTACCGAAAATGTTGTAGTTTCACATAAAGTTCTTATTGAAGAAACAATTGCAGACCAACGAACAGAAATTCTTGAAGGACTTGAGAAAGGTCAAATTCTTGAAGGAATTGTTAAAGCAATTACCGATTTTGGTGTGTTTGTTGACCTTGGCGGTGTTGATGGATTGGTTCACATTACTGACCTTAGCTGGGGAAGAATTAACCACCCAAGTGAAGTTGTTAAGTTGGATGAAAAAATTAAAGTTGTTGTTACTGACTTTGATATTGAACGAAAAAGAATTTCACTTAGCCTTAAGCAATTGTTATCTCATCCTTGGGAAACAATTAACGAGAAATATAACCTTGGCGATAAAGTTGAAGGAAGAGTTGTTTCGCTTACTGATTACGGTGCATTTATTGAAATCGAAAAAGGTATTGAAGGACTTATTCATATTTCAGAAATGAGTTGGACACAACATATTAGCCATCCATCTCAATTTGTTTCAATGGGTCAAATAGTTGATGCTGTTATTCTTAGCTTGGATAAAGAGAATAAGAAAATTTCTCTTGGAATGAAACAACTAACTCCTGATCCTTGGGAAGAGTTGATGAAAAAATATCCAGTTGATTCTAAACATTCTGGAACTGCACGTAACCTAACTAACTTTGGCGTGTTTGTTGAACTTGAGCCAGGTATTGATGGATTAGTTCATATTTCTGATTTATCATGGACAAAGAAAATTCGTCATCCAGGAGAAGTTGTTAAAAAAGGTGAACAATTAGATGTTATAGTTCTTTCAATAGATACAGAGCAAAGAAAAATATCTCTTGGTCATAAACAAGTTAGCGAAAACCCTTGGGATATTTTTGAAAGAGAATTTCCTGTAGGAAAAATAATAAATGGTAAAGTTGTAAGAACTATCGAGAAAGGTTTAATTGCAGAATTGGAGCTTGGTGTTGATGGATTTATTCCTGGAACACTTCTTTCTACTGGAAAAATTAAAAATTTCTCTTTCTGTTTCCCGGTTGGAACTGAGTTAGATTTGATGGTTATTGAATTTGACAAAGAAAATAAAAAAATAGTTCTTTCTGCACTTGCGGCTGTTAAAGATAGCCCAGTTGAAGATATCGAAAAATATATTGCTGATCACAAATTGGAAAAAGTATCTGTAGAAGATATCCAAAATGCTGAAGGTGGTAAATTTGACGCAGCAGATTTCAAAGTATTTGATGATCAAATTAAAAAAGGTGATTCAAAAAAGAAATCTGCCAAAAAGGAAACTGTTGATGTAGTTCCTGCTCCTGCTGAAACAAAAGAGGAAGTAGTTGAAGAAACTGCAACTGAAGTGACAGAAGAAGTTGTAGAAGAAGCACCAGCCGAAGAAGTTAAAGAAGAGGTTGTTGAAACTACTACTGAAGAAATAAAAGAAGAACCCAAAGAAGAAGAAAAAACTGAGGACGCTAAAGATGAAGCGGCTGATGAAAAAACAGATTCTGAGGAAGAAAAGAAATAATTAAATGTGATTATTTTTGGGGCTGTTTCTATTTGCTTAATTGTTTAATTTTGCATGTATGAGCAGCCCTTTTTTTATGCACATTAGTATTTCTTAAATGGGGTGTGAATTTTTAAGATTCTGAAACAAGTTCAGAATGACTTTTATTACAGACTCTAAAGTCATTAGTAAATGATTTTTTAAAATTATAGGAAGTAGATAAACAGTGTCATCAAAAGTTGCATTTCATACATTAGGTTGTAAGTTGAATTTTTCCGAAACATCAACAATAGGGACCCAGTTTGTTCAAAATGGTTTTGAAGTAGTTGATTTCAAAGGGGATGCTGATGTTTATGTTATTAACACTTGCACTGTAACAGAAAATGCCGACCGCGAATGCAGGCAAATTGTGAGGCGTGCCTTACGAACAAATCCAGATGCTTATGTTATTGTAACTGGATGTTACGCACAGCTACGCTCCGACGAGATTTCAAAAATTGAAGGTGTTGATGCTGTTTTAGGAAGTAATGAAAAATTTAATATTTTTTCAATAATTCCAGAGTTCAGTAAAGACGTGCCATCTTGCATTCAGGTAACACCAACAGAAAAATTGGACGAATTTAATTTTGCTTATTCCTCAGATGCTTTAGGAAGAACACGAGCATTTTTCAAAATCCAAGATGGATGCGATTATCTATGCACCTATTGCACTATTCCACAAGCTCGTGGTAAGAGCAGAAGCACAACACCTAACAAAGTAGTAGATGAGTTCAAAGCCCTTGTAAATAGAGGCTATAAAGAGATTATACTTACTGGCGTTAATGTTGGAGATTACGGAAAGCATATTGGCGAGAACCTTTACGGACTTTTACTTAAAATGCTTGAGGTTGAAGGGGATTACAGAATAAGAATTAGTTCCATTGAGCCAAATCTTCTTACTGATGAAATTATTAGTTTAACTAAAAGCAATCCTAAGATGGCGAAGCATTTTCATATTCCACTGCAAAGTGGAAGTTCAAAAATGTTAAAACTAATGAAGCGTAGGTATGATGCGGATGATTACAAAAAATTAATTACTAAATTATTTAATCAAATACCAGATGTTGGAATTGGCGTAGATGTTATTGTTGGTTTTCCAGGTGAAACAGAAGAAGACTTTTTAACAACGTATAATTTTATTAAAGAACTTCCTATTTCGTATTTGCATGTTTTTACTTACTCCGAAAGACCTAACACGCCAGCAATTGAAATGGAAAATCCTGTTCCAATTCCAGAAAGAAAAAGAAGAACTAATATGCTTAGAATTTTAAGCGAGAAAAAAAGGAATGTGTTTTATAATAAGATGATTGACAAAAATGTTACTGTCCTTTTTGAAGAAGGAAAGGAGAGTGATGTTATGCTAGGCTGGACGAGTAACTATGTTAGAGCAAAACAAAATTATAATAAAAATTTAATTAATAAATTAAGTAATAATAAAATTATCAGAATTGAAGAGAATATTTGTGTCTCTTCTTTTTTAGAAACTACATAATTAAATTACAGAGGAAAAATGAAAAGGATAGTATTAGTATTGTTTTTGATTAGTTCAATAGTATTTTCTCAAGGTTCACAATCTAAAAGTTTAGAGCTTTTAAAGTATAAAATTAAGCAAAATATTAAAATTGAAGATGACGTAGTGAAAATCCAAAAATATAAAGCTGGCAAAAAGAATAATGGATTAGCAATTATTTATTCTGCTATCTTGCCTGGTATGGGTGAGTTATATGCAGATGGATATTCATCAGGAAAGTATTTCACAATTGCCGATGGTGTTTTGTGGGGTGGTTTAATTGGTGTATCTGCGTATGCAAAGCATCAAGAAGAAAATTATAGAACTTATGCAGAAACATTTGGTGGAGTTAATCTTGCTGGAAAAAATGATAAATATTTTGCAGATATTAGTTCGTATTTAGATGTTTACGAATATAACCACATAAAAAATCTAGAGCGAAGCAAAGAAATATATAACGAATCATCAGACTACTGGAAGTGGAGTGGGCAAGAGGCAAGACGAGAATATAGAAGTATGTGGAAATCTAGTGAAACTGCCGATAACAGCACACGCTTTATTGTTGGGGCTTTAATACTAAATAGAGTTGCTAGTGTTATAAACGCAATACGGCTTGTAAACAGATATAACAAAAATTTAAAAGCCGAGCTTGGATGGGATGTTTCATTCAATTACTCAAATACGTTTTCTGAGCCAGATAAATTATCCATGAATTTTAGAGCCACTTTTTAGCTTCATATTAAATAATGCAAAATTATTTATTAAAAATTGAGTATTCTGGAAAGCATTATTCTGGTTGGCAGATTCAACCAAATGTTAATACTGTACAAGGCGAACTTGAAAAAGTTCTTAAAATTATTTTGAGAAGTAATTTAAATTTAATTGGTTCTGGTCGCACGGATGCTGGGGTTCATGCACTTGGGCAAGTTGCAAACTTTAGTACAGAAGAAAGTTTGGAGTTATATAAGTTTAAGCACTCTCTAAATTCGTTATTGCCAAGTGATATTTCAATTACTAAAATATCAGAAGTTCCATTAGAATTTCATTCTAGATTTGATGCTAAAAAAAGAAGTTACTTATACGTTTTTACAAAAGATAAATCGCCATTTTACAATGACTTCTCTTATTATTACCCTCCAATATTTAATTTTGATATTTCTATATTAAATAAAATAAGCTCGCTACTGTTAGGCGAACACGATTTTACTTCTTTTTCTAAAAAGAAAACTGACACAGAAAACATGGTTTGTAATATCACACTTGCAAAATGGAGGAGAGTAAAAAACAAAATTATTTTCAGAATTGATGGCAATAGATTTTTGCACGGAATGGTTAGAACAATTGTTGGAACTACATTAGAGATTGCAGAAAGAAATCTTAAATGTGAAGAAATAGTGAAAATAATAAATCAAAAATCTAGAGAAAGTGCAGGAAGGTCAGTAGTAGCAAGGGGTTTGTTTCTGTTGGATGTAAAGTATTAGGTTTTTGTATTTAAATTAAAAGTTAACTCACGTCAATTGCTAGTGCTATCATAATTCCTTTTTCGATTTCTGTTATTTTAAAATTATCAAGTGAGCCAATTTTTTTACCAATTCGTGATTTATCAATAGCTCTAATTTGAGCACAATGCACAACGCTTTCTTTTTTTAGCCCAGCTTCACCTTTCTTAAGTGGAATATGAAAAGGACTATTTTTCCCGTATGAATCAGTTATTGGGCAAACAACAACTACAGATGCATGTTCATTAATAATATTATTTGAAAAAATAACGCAAGGTCTTTCCTTCTTCATTTCAGAACCTTTTGTTGGATTTAGATTAACGTAATAAATATTTCCTCGTTCAACCTTCATTTATATTTGTCCCTCAGTTTTTTGCCAATCCTTTGCAATTTTAGAATCTATTGAATTATAAAATTTGCACGCCTCTATCATTTCTTTTTCGAGTCTCTCTTCTTTTGACTTTTTTACAAACTCTTCTAATGCAGTTCTAACAACTTGACTAAAATTCATGCCTAAAATTTTACCAGTTTCAACAGCTTTATTGGCTAATTCGTAAGAAAGTATAAAATTCTTTTTAAGATTATCATTTTCTGATATGTTACTCCGATATGTTTTCATATTACCACTATTTATCTTATAATTTATATGTATATAATATACATGTAAATATTTTTTTTTTCAATTCTAAAAAAAACTGCCCTAATTTGTTTTTAAAAATTGTCTTAGTGAAAAATTCTATGCAATATTAGAATAATGAAAATTATTTTTATAAAATTGTTTTATATTATTTTTAATAACTTCATTTTTATCAGATGATAATTGTGGGTCGTTCTCAATTGTTTCAAACGCAACTTGTTTTGCTTTTAATAAAATGTCTTGGTCTTCAACAAGATTTGCATATTTAAAATCGGGAAGCCCACTCTGTTTTAATCCGAAAATATCACCTGGCCCACGGAGTTTCATATCGATCTCGGCAAGTTTAAATCCGCTTGTATAATTTACAAGTGCGTTTAATCGGATTATAGTTTTGTTTTTCTGAATTTGTGCATCTGATAAAAAATCGAAACTAAATGTTGCATCAAATTGTTTTTTGCTTAATTCTTCGGATGTAACAAGAATACAATGCCCTTGTTCGGAACCACGCCCAATTCTGCCACGTAATTGGTGTAGTTGCGATAGTCCAAAACGGTGTGCATCGTTAATCACTATTATATTTGCGTTAGGTATATCAATGCCAACTTCAATTACAGTTGTAGAAATAAGAATATCAAATTCTTTATCTGAAAATTTTTGCATCACTTCTTTCTTCTCGTTCCACTTCATTTTACCGTGAATTAAGCCAACGTTATAATTGCTAAAAACAGAATTGTTTAATTCGTTGTAATAAGTTTCGGCGGCTTTTAAATCTAACTTATCCGAATCTTCAACAAGTGGGTAAACGATAAATGCTTGCAAACCCTTATCAACACTATCTATAATGAATTTATAAATTTTATCAAGTTTTTTATCACTTCGTAAATAAGTTTTGATGGGAATTCTATCCTTAGGCATTTCATCAATAATTGACACATCCAAATCGCCGTAGAGAGTCATTGTTAATGTTCGTGGAATTGGAGTTGCAGTCATAACAAGCACATCTGGAGTAAATGATTTTGTAATTAAATCGGAGCGTTGTGCTACTCCGAAGCGGTGTTGCTCATCAATTATTACAAGACCCAGATTGCTAAAATTTGCTTTCTCTTCGATTAGTGCGTGTGTTCCAACATAAATTGCTGGGGCTCCATTTGACATCTTTTCATAAGTTGCATCTTTCTCTTTTTTTCTCTGTCCGCCAATTAGCAACTCAACTTCAACTGGAAAACCTTTAAGCATAGTTTGTAAATTGTAAAAATGTTGAATTGCCAATATTTCAGTTGGAGCCATAAATGCAGTTTGCTTTCCATTTGAAACTGCAATAAGCAGAGCTATTAATGCAACAATTGTTTTGCCACTTCCAACATCGCCTTGTACTAGTCTGTTCATTGGCGTTGCACTCTCCATATCTAATCTTATTTCGTGAAGAGTTTTAAGTTGTGCATTTGTTAATTCAAATTTAAGTGAGTTTAAAAAGTCTTTTACTAATGGAATATTTAGTTTGTATTTAATTCCATTCTGGATTTTTTTATTGTTTAATTTTTTTAGAGCAATTAAGGACTCGATATAAAAGAACTCTTCAAATTTTAATCTGTAGTTAGCCCGTTCTAATAATCCACTGCTTTCAGGAAAGTGTTTGTTTTTAACTGTGCTTTTTATATTTAGGAGATTATTATTTTCAATAATCTCTTTCGGAAGTGTCTCTTCAATTTCATTTATGCACTGCTCAACTGCCGAAGATATTACTCGTCGCAAACTTAAATCGCTTAAATTTTGCTTTTTAGGATTCTGAGGAATTTTGTAAAAGGGGATTATTTTTCCTGTGTTACGGAAGTTAAGAGATTCTTCAGAATCGAGTTTATCAAAATCTGGGTGAGCAAATTGTAAATGCCCATATCTAGTGATTACGGGCTTTGCCGATATGGCATAGTAATCATCTTCCTTAAAACGATTTCTAAAAAATTTAATTCCACTAAACCATACGCATTCAAAAAAACCTTTATCATCTTTGAATGTAACTTTAAAAATATTTTTCTTACCATATCTAATTTCTTCGGTATCAGCAACTTTTCCAACAATTGTTATTTCGTTATTATAGCCCGATGCAACAAACTTAAAAACTTTGGATGAATCAAGAATTGTAGTTCTATCGAGATAGCGAGAGGGGAAGTAGTATAGCAAATCGCGAACAGTTTTTATTCCAATAGTAGAAAATAATTCTGCTCTCTTTGGTCCAATAGATTTTAAATATTGAATTGAACTATTTAGTGTGATTGCCATTTACTATTTTTCACCCAGATATTTTTTTGCTGATAACTTGGTAACTACTTCTTTACCAGTCTTTTCTTCTATCTCCTTGCGAGTATTACCAGCAATAGTTCCACCTTGATTAGCAATCTTTTTACTTTCATTAAAAGTTTCTGGTTTTTTCTCTTTACTAATTTCTGTGGTTGTTGCTTCAGCCAGCATATTAAGAACCAACTCAAGATTACTCATATTATCTCTTAAATTTTCTTTTTTCAAACCCTTATACTTTTTATAGTTTCTTACTGAAAGTCCGCTCCAAGCTTTTGTAATTTCGTTAGTAAGCAAGGCGTATTCTAAGCCTTGTTTTACCCCTCTTAATTCCCATTCGTCAGTTAACTCTTTACGTACTTCAATACTTTTAAGGCGTTGGTTTATCCACTCTTTGCTATAGCCCTTTTGTAGGTATATTTCCATTGCACGTTCAAATGCAAGTTCTGGGTCTTCAATTTCATCTATTCTTTCAGTTCCTACTTTAGCTAACCAAACTTTAAAAGGTTCAGCTTTTTTTGATGGAATTGATTGTATTAAACGGAGTATTTGTTGAGTATCTGCCACATCTGTTATTCTCATTTTACCGTCAGCGGCTTCCATTTTTAACTGTCCCATATCGTGGGACAGTTGACTTCCTTCTGATGATAATTTTGTTTTTAGTGCATTCCAATACTTTCTTGCTCTAGGACTTTCGGTTAAAACTGCTATAATATCAACAATAGAAAAATACCATTTCTCTTTTTCTTCATCCCAAATGGTACGTACTTGCTTTTGCTCAAATAGTTTTACGCTAGTTCTCTTTTCCATAATTACTTGCTCTCTTATTTGATAAAAATTTACAGTATTTATATATAAATATAATTAATCTAAAAGAATAGGAGTTTTTATTAAAATTAGGAATAGCATAAATTTAACGAGATTATAGTTAGAAAAAATTAAATGCCTCAAAAAAACTTATGCAATATAGTGAAGTAAAAGGTGAAAAGTTTAAGATTCTAATTCAGTTTTCATTCCACGAGTCATAAGATCGTAAGTTACTTTCATAGGGTCTTTGCCGTTGAAGAGAATATTATATACGGCATTTGCAATAGGCACATCAATGTGATGTTTTGCGGCAAGTTGGTGAACTGATTTACAAGTTTCAATGCCTTCTGCTACCATTGTCATTCCTTTTAAGATTTCTGGAAGTTTTCTACCCATTCCAATTTGTTCACCAACGTAGCGGTTTCTACTATGCTTACTCATACAAGTTACAATTAAATCGCCCATGCCAGATAGCCCTGAAAAGGTTTGAGGTTTTGCACCAAGTTCAATTCCAAGCCTCGAAATTTCGGCAATTCCTCGTGTCATAATTGCCGCTTTTGTGTTATCGCCAAATTTAGCACCATCAATAATACCAGCACCAACAGCAATTACATTTTTTAACGCTCCGCCAAGTTCAACTCCAACAATATCAGTAGATGAATAAACTCTGAAATATGAATTTGAAAAAGCCGTTTGAATTTCAATCGCAGTTTCTAAACTATTTGAAGCTGCAACTACAGCGGTAGGTATTTTTCGGCTAACTTCTTCTGCGTGGCTTGGTCCAGAAAGAACTCCCACAGAGTCTTCTGAGACTCCAAGTTCTTCCATAATAATATGATTAACAGTAAGTAATGTATCTCGTTCAATCCCTTTAGAGACACTTACAAAAGTTGTATTTTCAAATGGAATTTTTTTAATTTGCTTTAGAACATTTCTAACAAATTGTGTAGGAGTTGCAATAACAATCAAGTGTTTATTTGTGGCAGCATCTTTTAGCGAATGAGTAATTTCCATCTCACGTGGTAGTTTAACCCCAGGTAAAAATATTTTATTTTCGTAATGCTTCTTTAAATTTTTGCAATACTGTTTGTTGTATTCCCAAAGAGTTACTTCATGACCATTATTAGCAAGAATAATTGCTAATGCTGTTCCCCAACTTCCACCACCTAAAACTGCTACATTCATAATTATTATTTCTTTTTAATTTTAATTTTATTCTCGTTTCCTTGAAGCAATCTTTTAATATTTGCTTTGTGAGTGAACATAACAAGTAACGCAAGAAAAATTGTTAATGGAAGAATTGTATGATAACCAGATATATCAACGTCAAAAATGTTTTCGCGTATTATCATTATTATTGGAACAGAGAACGCTGCTGCCAAAGAGCCAAGTGAAATATATTTTGATACTGCAACAACAATAGCAAACACAACTAAGCCAAGTAGCATATCTACAGTAACAATTGATACTAAAATTCCTAAGCCAGTTGCAATTCCTTTGCCACCTTTGAAGCCAGCAAAGATTGTCCAGATATGCCCAAGTATTGCAAAAACTCCAGCAATAATTTGAACTAAAGTAAAATCGTCAAAAGGTGTTGCATTAGGAAATGGAAAATTTCCATAATACAAACGTGCAACTAATAATACTGCAATTGCTCCTTTAAGTGCATCAAGCAGAATTACAGAAATTCCATATTTCCAACCAAGAACTCTAAAAACATTAGAGCCACCAGCGTTTCCGCTACCATGTTGACGAATATCTATGCCCTTCACTATTTTGCTCATTATTATACTTGTTGGAATTGAACCAACCAAATATGAAAGAAGAGCTATAACCAATAAATTTAACATAATTTCCTTAAAATTATTTAGAGTAGAAAGTATTTAACAAATAATGAATCATATTGTTTCAATATCACTAATAATTGTGAAAAGGTCAAGGTCTGATTGTGTTGTTACTTTAAAATTAAGCGAAGACCCTTCCACTATTTTTATTTTATTTGATGCTTTATGTAACAAAACAGATTCATCAGTTCCAACAAAATTATTTAAGTTTGCTAATTCCATAGCATCAAGCAATATTTTATACTTTGATATTTGTGGAGTTTGAACATGATATGTTAGATTTCTATCAAGATAATTTTGTACAAACTCATTGCCTGAAACTAATGTATCTGTAGCTTTAATAGCTACAATTACATTATCGAATTTTTTTGCTTCGGTTATAGCTTTGTGCAAAATATTTTTAGAAAGGAGTGGGCGAGCTGCATCGTGAACAATAATGATGTCATCGTCCACAGCATTGGTAGCTTGCAAAGCGTTAAAAACAGAATCTTGCCTCTCTTTGCCACCTTCAATAATTTTGTAAAGTTTTGCTATTTTATATTTAGATTTTATTTCTTCAAGAAGAGAAAAATATTCTGGTTGAGCAGCAATAATTATTTTGTCAATTAAACTACATTCTTGAAAAATTTCTAATGTATATGCAATAAGCTCTTTACCTTTAACTTTTACGTATTGTTTAGGTAAAGAGCTATTAATCCTTTTTCCAATTCCACCCGAAGGTATTATTGCAAACCGAGTCATGTTAAATTATTAACATTGCATCGCCATAACTTAAGAAGCGATATTTTTCTCGTAATGCTTTTTTATAACCTTTCATCATCAAGTCATATCCAGCAAAAGCAGCTGTAAGCATAAGTAGAGTAGATTCTGGCTGATGAAAATTAGTGATTAATTTATCAACAACTTTGAAATCATAATCTGGAAAGATGAATTTATCAGTCCAACCAAAATTTGGTTTCACTGCACCATCTGCAGTAATACTTGTTTCAACAGCACGCGTTGCACTTGTTCCAACAACAAAAACACTTTTTTTAGCTTTTTTAGCTTTGTTAATAACATCAACAGTTTTTTCTGGAATTTCAAAATACTCCGAGTCCATTCTGTGCTTAGTTAAATCTTCAACTTCAACTGGTCTAAAAGTTCCAAGACCAATGTGAAGAATTACAGGAACAACTTTTATTCCTTTTTTCTTTATCTTTTTTACAAGTTCTGGTGTAAAGTGTAGTGATGCCGTGGGTGCGGCAACCGAGCCATCTTCTTTTGCAAAAATTGCTTGATAATTTTCACGATCTTCTTTTACAGTTTCACGCTTAATATAAGGGGGTAGGGGAGTTAAGCCCATTTTGTCAATTGCTTTAAAAATATCACCAGAGTCAGAATTAAAACGAACAGTTCTGCCACGTGAAGTTGTGTTATCAATAACTTCACACCAAAGTTTATCGTTAAAATATATTCTGTTTCCAATTCTTACTTTACGTGCAGGGTCAACAATTACATCCCAAATATTTTCTTTTTTATTTAATTCGCGTAAAACAAATACTTCAATAGTAGCATTTGTTCTTTCTTTTTTTCCGAACAATCTAGCTTGCATAACTTTTGTTTCGTTAACAACAAGCACATCGCCTCTCGACATATAGTCAACTACATCTGAGAATTTTTTTTGCTCAATACTATTTTCGGCTCTATTAAGAACCATTAGTTTTGAACTATCTCTAGGGCTAACTGGATGTTTAGCAATGTATGTTCCTGGAAGATTATATTTAAAATCTGTGAGTTTCATTTGTACCTCAATACTTCATATTCTAATTAAATTAAAAATAAAATTTGCGGCTAATTTTATTAGCCGCAAAATAAATTATTTTCTTGGATTTTGGATTGATGCTTGAGCAGCCGCCAAACGTGCAATTGGCACACGGAATGGAGAACAACTTACATAATCCAAACCAGTTCTGTGGCAGAAATCGACTGACGATGGTTCGCCACCATGCTCGCCACAAATACCAAGTTTAATATCAGGGCGTGTTTCTCTACCTTTTTTACAAGCCATTTCAACCAATTGCCCAACACCTTCTTGATCAAGAACTTCAAACGGATCGTGTTTCAATATTCCTTTCTCAATATATATTGGTAAAAATTTACCAGCATCATCACGAGAATATCCAAATGTCATTTGTGTTAAATCGTTAGTTCCAAATGAGAAGAACTCTGCACTTTCTGCAATTTTATTTGCAATTAAAGCAGCACGAGGAATTTCAATCATTGTTCCAACCATATGGTCAATCTTTTCGTTTCTTTCTTCAAAGATTTTTTCAATAGTATTGCGAACAATTGTTTCTTGCATTTTCATTTCTTCGTAAGTTCCAGTAAGTGGAATCATTATTTCTGGTTTTGCAACAATACCTTTTGCTTTAAGATTTAACGCAGCCTCAATGATAGCACGGGTTTGCATAACTGTAATTTCTGGATAAGTATTCCCAAGACGGCAACCTCTATGACCCAACATTGGGTTGAATTCTGCCAAGTCTTCAACTTTTTCTTTAATTACTTCAATTGAAACGCCCATTACATCAGCCATTTCTTGTTGACCTTTTACATCGTGAGGAACAAACTCGTGCAAAGGAGGATCAAGTAAACGAACTGTAACAGGAAGATCGTGCATAGCAGTAAAAATTCCTTCAAAATCTTCTCTTTGAATTGGAAGTAATTTTGCTAATGCTTCTTCGCGTCCTGCTAAATCTTCTGCAAGAATCATTTCGCGCATTGCAACAATTTTTGAGCCTTCAAAGAACATATGCTCAGTTCTGCAAAGACCAATACCTTTAGCTCCAAAGTTACGAGCAACTTCACTATCGTGAGGTGTATCGGCGTTTGTGCGAACATACATATCAGTATGCTTTGAAGTTAGTTCCATTAGTTTACCAAAGTTGCCACTAAGCTCAGGATTAATAGTTGCAATTTTACCTTCGTACAATTCACCAGTAGAACCATTTACCGAAACCCAATCGCCTTGGTTAAAAACTTCACCATTAATTGTTAAAGTTCTAGCTTTGTAATCAATTTTTAACTCACCAGCACCAGATACACAGCATTTACCCATGCCACGAGCAACAACAGCCGCATGCGATGTCATTCCGCCACGAGCAGTAAGAATACCATTAGCAACGTTCATGCCTTCTAAATCTTCAGGTGATGTTTCAATACGTGTTAAAATTGAGTTGTCGTATTTTGCTGCTTCATCGGCAAAGAAAACTAACTGACCAGTAGCAGCACCAGGAGATGCAGGTAAACCTTTAGTTAAGACTTTTGCAGCAGCCATTGCATCTTTATCAAATACTGGGTGAAGAAGCTCGTCAAGTTTATTTGGCTCAACTCTCATTAGTGCATCTTGTTCATCAATTTCACCAGCTTCAAGCATTTCAATTGCAATACGAACCATTGCAGCACCAGTACGTTTACCGTTACGAGTTTGTAACAACCAAAGTTTTCCGTCTTGTATTGTAAACTCAAGATCCTGCATATCTTTGTAATGGTCTTCAAGTTTTTGCTGAATTGTGTTTAACTCTTCGTAAACTTTTGGCATTACTTCTTCGAGAGAAGGGAAGTCTTTTGCTCTTGCTTCTTCTGAAACACCAGCTAATACTGCCCAACGTTTTGAACCTTCAAGAGTAATTTGTTGAGGTGTGCGAACGCCAGCAACAACATCTTCGCCTTGTGCGTCAATTAAATATTCGCCATTAAAAATATTTTCTCCAGTTCCTGCATCACGAGTAAATGCAACACCAGTTCCAGAATTAGAACCCATGTTTCCGTAAACCATTGCTTGAACATTTACAGCTGTTCCCCATTCAGCAGGAATTTTATTCATTTTACGATAGTAGATTGCTCGGTCAGTCATCCAGCTATCAAATACAGCCATTACTGCACCCCAAAGTTGATCCCAAGGGTTGTCAGGAAAGTCGTGTCCAGTTTGTTTTTTTACTGCGTCTTTAAATTTAGTTACTAACTCTTTCAAAGAATTAACACTTAAATCAGTATCATTTTCAACACCATTAGCTTCTTTAACTTCTTCAAGAATTGCTTCAAACGGATCAATGTCTTCTTTACTTTCTGGTTTCATTCCAAGCACAACATCGCCATACATTTGAACAAAACGACGATAAGAATCCCAGGCAAATCTTTCGTTGCCAGATTTTTTTGCAATACCTTCAACTGCAATATCATTTAACCCTAGGTTTAATACTGTATCCATCATGCCTGGCATAGAAACTCTAGCACCAGAGCGAACAGATACAAGAAGTGGATTCTCAGAATCGTTAAACTTTGCACCCATAATTTCTTCAAGGTTCTTTACAGATTCTTCAACTTCTGATTTGATTAACTCAACAGCCTTCTCTTTTCCTTGTTGATTGTAGATAGTACAAACTTCTGTTGTAATTGTAAATCCAGCAGGTACTGGAACACCAATTAGGCTCATCTCTGCTAAGTTAGCACCTTTGCCACCTAACAGATTTCTCATATCTGCTTTACCATCTGTTTTGTTACCTCCAAAGAAGTAAACGTGTTTTGAACTTTCCATTTGTTTTTCCTCCAAATGAGTTTTAGTTATTTAAGTAATAGTTTTTAATATCTCGTTGTTGAAATCATCTGCATCTTCAACTTGCAGTTCGATCTTTAGAAAATATATATCAATGTCATCTAGCTCTTTTGTAAACTCCTTTAATTTTACAAAATCCTTTTCTGTTGTAATAACAGATTGTGAATTTGTATCGTAAAAAGTTTTACGTATTTGCTGAACTTCTTTTTCGCTATACTCCTTGTGGTCTTTGAACAACATTCTATTTTTAATATCAATATTGTTGTCTTCAAGAACTTTTAAAAATGAAAATGGACGAGCAATTCCGCAAACAACTAAACTTTTTTGTCCCTTAAATTCTGTAAGGCTGTATAGTTGTTCATTCTTTACATCAATAAGTCCGGCTGATTTATAGTATCCATAATGGATTTGCTTGTTTGCCATCAAGCCTTTAAACTTTTTTGATAACTCTCTCTTTGCATTGAACTTTCTGTTTATCAAAATTATATCAGCTCTATCAATTGCAGAAAATGATTCTCTCATTCTTCCAACTGGTAAAGTTTTCTGCTCAATACTATCACGCTTCATTAAAAAGCGTTGGTCAAAAATTAAAATATTTAAGTCTCGTGCAATCCATCTGTGTTGGTAAGCATCATCAAGCACAATGGCTTCAACACCAGTTTCGGCAATAAGTTTCTTTGCCCCTAAAACTCTTTTTTCGGATACGGCTGCTGGAACTTTACATTCTGTTGCAACTTGCACAATTTCATCACCACTTTTATTTACAGATAGTAATAATTTCTCTCCATCCGAAACTAGCTTAAAGCCTTTTGAATTTCTGCCGTAGCCTCTACTAAGAATTCCAACTTTAATATTATTCTTTTTCAAAAGTTTTGTTACATAAACAACAGCAGGAGTTTTACCAGAACCGCCAACGGTTAAATTACCTACAGAAATTACTTTTGCATTAACTTTCTCTTCACTAAAAAGTCCTTTTTCGAAAAGAAAATTTCTAAAGCCCATTATTGCTGAGTATGGCACAGCAAAGGGCGAAAGAATTTCTACTAAATATTTAAGATATTTCTTCTGCATCTTTTTGTAATTGATTTAACAAAACATCACACTCGGTAATAATTTTGGAAGTTTCATCTCTGCTCAATTCACTTTTAATAAAAATTGGATTTGAATATTTAACCACTACTTTGCTAAAGAATTTTGGAATTTCAAATTTATCCCAACTACTAAAAATATATTTTTTCTTGTAAGCAACTCCGCACAGCACTAACGGAATTGAGGAACGTTGTGCTGTAATTACTGCTCCAGCTTTCATCACACGTGGCGGTCCTGTTGGACCATCTGGTGTAATTGATACTGAAAAATTATTTTTACTATTTTCAAGTAGAGTGTTTAACGCTTCCTTCCCACCTTTGTGACTGGAACCTCGTTCCACTTTATAGCCCCATTTAACAAGGCTATTAGCAAGTAGTGAGCCATCTTTACTTTGGCTAACCAACGCAGAAAAATTTAGATTGCGATGGAGATACCAAGGTATCAACATTGTCCCGTGCCAAAAAGCTAATACAAAATTTTGATTGCTTGTAATTAGTTTATCAACTTCGTTAAAATTATCTCTCTTTATCTTTACAGTTTTACAAAGAACATTAATAATGCTATGAAGAAAAATATTACCAAGGTTTCTCAATAAATCTTGTTTTAATTTTCTAAACTTCATTTAGCATATCTAAAATTATTTTTGAAGCATTCTCAGATGCACCTGTGTTACCAAGTTTTCTCTTTATTTTATCTAACTCACTATTCAAATTTATTAAAGCGGAGTTGTCATTAAGTAACGACTGAATATATTCTGAAATTAACTCAGCGTTTACATCATCTTGAATAAATTCTCTAACAACTGTTTTACCCGCTACAATATTGGGCATTGCAATGTGTTCAATTTTAACTAATCGTTTTGCAAGTTCGTAAGTTAGTTTGCTTGTTGAATAAATTACCACAAACGGAAGCCCAATAATAGCAGCCTCTAAAGTAGATGTGCCAGATTTAATAATTCCAAATTTAGAATGTTTTAACAAATTATATGTGTTGCCTTTTACAATTTTAATAGTGTCGGATGAAATATATTGCTTAATATATTCCTCATCAAAGTTATCGGCACATGCAATAACCGTTTGTAAATTATTTTTCTTGCTTACTATTTCGGCAGTTTTAATTAACTCTGGAAGATGCTTTTCAATTTCGTGTTTTCTGCTTCCAGGAAGAATTAAAAATATTTCTTTATCTATTCCAAGCTCATTCATTAAAACTTTTTTAGATTTAAACTCAAACTTTTCAATTCGTTCAACAAGTGGATGCCCCACATATTCAACAGATACACCGCCATCTGTATAGAACTTTTTTTCAAATGGGAAGACAATTAGCATTTCATCAACACGAGCTTTAATTTTTTTTATTCTTCCTTGATGCCAAGCCCAAATTTGTGGAGAAATATAATAAACTACCTTTACTCCCAAGCTCTTTAGCTTTTTTGCAATTCTTAAATTAAAACCTGGATAGTCAATAAGTATTGCTAATTTTATTTTATTAAGTTTTACAAAGTTTATTATTGCCTTTTCTACTTTTAATATAAATGGGAGATGTTTAATTACTTCAATAAATCCGAGGAAAGCCATATCTTTAATATGATACAGAGCGTTAACGCCACTCTCAATCATCTGATTACCAGCAATGCCCGAAAACTCCAATGCACTATTGGAGCTTAGCATAGCATTCACCAACGATGATGCGTGCATATCTCCCGAGGGTTCTCCAGCTAAAATTAATATTTTGTTGTTGAAGTCTTTTATCATTTGTTAATACTACATCTCATTTTTTTTTATAACTTAAATCTGCATTAGTAATTGTGAGCTTTTTTTTCGAAATAATCTAATACAGATTGCTTCGTAGTAAGGAAAACATTTGCCTTCTCACAACGACGAGGTTTCAAATAAAACTATCCTTGTGCATAAACAGCTTTTCTTTTTAATTCTGCTTGATGTCGTTTCTTTATCTTTTTCTTTTCAAGCAATGGTTCAATTCTATTAATTACATCTTTAAAATTCTTATAAGGGTAATATGAAATTCTTTCTTTTTCGCAGAATTTCAACAATGTTTTTTTTGCAAAAATATAATCAACATATTGTGCAGGGCATGTATCGGAGTATCCATCGCCAATATATATTGTTACATCATCATCGCTACTATTTTCAATTATATGATTTCGTTTACAGTTGCCACAGTCTTTACATTCCTCATCGGAGTAGGGGAATGATGCTTGTAACCCATTTTCTGTAAAGACTAATTTATTTGAAAAAAACTTTAAATGACTAAATCCAGTTCTCTTAAAAATTCTTTTTATATAATAATCCATTCCATCACTAACAATTATAAGTTCTAGTCCTTTTTTTTCACAGAAAGAAACAAATTCTTTAAAACCATAACTTATTTCGATAGTATCAATAAATTTATTAAACCTATCTGGAGTTAAATTAGTTACAAGGGCTAAAAGTTCGCTCCACTCTTGGGCAGAATCAATTTCTTTATTAAGCCAACGATTAAATATTTCGTAAGCTTTCCCTGAATCTCCAAATTTTAAGAACATATGTTCGCTAACATCTTTGGTGGTTATAGTCCCATCAAAGTCGCAAAATATTTTTATTTTTTGCTCCCTCATTCCTTAAGCTCATCAGTAAAGCGAACCCCAGCAATTTTAGAAATTCCTTCTTCTTGCATTGTTACACCATACATTGTTTCTGCTGCACTCATAGTTCGCTTGTTATGAGTTACAATAATAAATTGCGTGTTATCACTAAAGTCACTAAGCAAATTTGAAAAACGGTCGATGTTTGCATCGTCAAGCGGAGCATCAACTTCATCCATTATGCAGAAGGGGGAAGGCTTAACGAGATAAATAGCAAACAGAAGTGCAGTTGCTGTAAGGGTCTTTTCGCCTCCAGAGAGCTGTTCAATTGATGATGGACGCTTGCCTTTGGGTTTTGCCGCAATCTCAATTTTTGCTTCAAGCGGGTCAACACCTTCTTCGAGCTTCAAATCTGCTTCATCACCTTCATCAAATAATGATCTAAAAATCTTTTGGAAGTTTACACGTATAGCTTCAAATGTTTCAGTAAAAATATTTTTAGCGGCTTCGTTAATTTCGTCAATCGTTTTTACTAAATCTTTTTCAGATGAAACTAAATCTTCACGCTGACCAGTTAAAAACTCAAACCTCTCATTTTCCTCTTCGTATTCCGAATATGCAAGAAGGTTCACTGGACCAAGATTTTTAACTTGCTGTTTCAATGTGTGAACTTCTGATGAAACTTCATTAAAATTAAATTCACTATTATCAAATTCTTTAAACTCAAGTGTAATAGAATATTCTTCGCTTATATGTTGAACCAGATTTTCTAATCGTAAGCTGTATTCACTTACTTTTACTGCATCAGAATGAATTTTATCTGAAATTTGTTGGCGTTCAGTTCTATATCCAGTTAAACTACTTTCAAGTTGTGATGATTCTTCTTTTATTTGAGTAAGCCTGGTTTTAACTTCATTTTCTTCTTCAAGCAATTTTACACGCTCAAGATTTAATTCATCGTATTCAATTTGGTTTTCATCAATAATAGATTGTAACGAATATAATTCTTCCTCAGTTTTTTCAATATCACTCTTACGTTTTGTTATTGTGTTACTAATTGATTCACGTTGCTCTTCTCCATGCTTAATGCTTTCCTTTGCATTAGCTAACTGTCCGCGTGTTCGTTCAAGTTCAAGCTTGGTTTGGTTATACGAAGAATAGAAAGAATTATAAGCATCTTCTTTTTCTTCTTGCTCTGCCTCTTTTAATTCAAGTTGAATTTTTGCTTTTTCGAGGTCAACTTTTACAGAATCGATACTACTAGAATATTCGTCAATAACATTTGAAAACTTAGTTGCCTCAGTAACTAACTCATTAATCTTATTTTGAGTATTTTCAATTTCCTCGTTTGCTTTCTCTTTCTTAAACTCTATTTGAGCAATTTGTTTTTCAATATTTGTCTTTTCGTTTAATAAAGTTTTTCCTCTATCGGATAGGCTTTTAAGATTAATACTTGCAATATTTTCTTTAGTTTGTGCAATACTATTAGTTATATCAATAAGATTTGATTCATACCGTGGTGCTTCTTTTTTCAAATTTTCAAGATGTTGCTTTCTGCCAAACAGTGTTTCATCAAGTTGTGGAGCAGAGCCAGCTTCAATTATTCCATCACTTTTAACAAAGTCGCCTTCGAGAGTAACAAAAGAAAATTTTGGGTATTTTCTATGAAGTGCTATTGCTGAATCTAAATCTTTTGTAACTGCAATATTTGAGAGCAGTTTATCAAAATAAGGTTTCCATTTTATATCAGTAATAACAAGCTCATTAGCCCAGCCAATATGAAACTCTTCTGAAGATAGTTTTTTTGCTCTTCGCTTTTTGTCGAATGCAATTAGCTTATTAATTAAACCCGTGCTATTGCTGGGCATATCTAATAGATAGAAAGATGCTTTCCCTAATTCATTCTTTTTTAAATAGCTTATTGCTTTGTTTAGTTCATCAACTTGCTCTATGAAGAGGTTATTTAGCACATCTTTTAATGCAGCATTTAGAGCAAGGCGATATTCTTCTTTAGCATCACCAGCATCAGCAATCATAGTGCTTTCGCCGTTAGACCAGCTACTATTTTCTAATAAAACTTTAGAGCCTTTTGAAATTCCCTCTAAGTTTGAAATTAAGGAGTTAAGCAATTCAATTTTATTTTGAATGCCAGAAATAAGATTTTTTGCTTCTAACTCTTTTGAGTAAAGGTCGGCTAATCTATTTTCAAGCTCCTCTTTTTCTCGTTCCTTTTTTATAAACTCGGAGTCAGATTCAACAATTCTTTGTTCAACTTCTTCCAGCTCTTGCATTAGCTCGTCTAAGTAACCAACAGTTTTAGCAATATCGCTAGTAGTATTTTGAATTGTAATTTCAAATTTATTAATTTCTTTATTAGTTCTGGCTAGTGAAGTTTTATTGTTATCTATTTTGTTTTCAATTGTGGAAATTTCTTTTTCAACCGAGCGGACTTTTTCAATTTCGCCTTTAACTAACTTTCTATATTCTTCCAGTTCTTCTTTCTTTAAGCTAAGTTCTTCATGATTATCTTCAAGGCTAATAATTTTTTCGCTTACTAATTCTTCAAAGCCAATTAAATCTTCCTGATGGCTAGAAATTTTTTCTTCGTTCTCTACTGCTTGTTCTTCTAACTCAGATAGTTCTGTTTTATAATTATAGATGTTTCGCTGAAGAACTTTATCTCGTTCCTCAGTAACAGAAATTTTTCTTTGGCGTTCGTGCAACTCATTTATATTTTCTGAAAGTAATTTTCGTTTGGAACTAAGCTCATTTTCAATTGCAGAAATTTTATCGCGAAATTGAATTAGTTCAGTTTCAATTTTTCTTGTATCTAAATCTATTTGTTCTTTCTTAGACTCATTTTCTGCTTTAGAATTATTTAGCTCGTTAAGTTGAGTTGTAAATTTTGAAAATTCACGTTCAGCTAAATCAATCTCTTTTTCTCTAAGTATAGATGTAATTTGGTTGTGCTTATCTGCCTTTTTTGCTTGTCGCCTAAGTGAGTTTACAACTTTTTCTACTTCGGCAACAATATCATTTACACGAACTAAATCTGACTTTACATCCTCAAGCCTTTTAAGTGTAAGCCTTCTACGTAGTTTATACTTGTTAACACCAGCAGCTTCTTCAAACATGTGGCGCCTTTCATCCGCTTTGCTACTTAGTATTGTTTCAATCATTTTTAATTCAATAACAGAATAGGCGTTGGTTCCCATTCCAGTATCCATAAAAAGATTTGTAATATCTTTAAGCCGGCAGATATTTTTATTTAACAAATATTCACTTTCGCCAGAGCGGAAAATTCTTCGTGTAATTGTAACTTCGGAATATTCTGTTGGGAGTATGCCTTTATCGTTTACTAAAGTTAGCGATGCCTCGCTCATGCCCATTGGTTTTTTCCCACGGGTTCCGTTAAAAATAACGCTCTCCATTTTATCACTTCGGAGTGTGCTACTTTTTTGTTCACCTAAAACCCAACGGATAGCATCAATAATATTTGTTTTTCCACAACCATTAGGACCAACAATGCCAGTGATACCGCGGTTAAAGTTAATTACAGTTTTATTTGCAAAAGATTTGAAACCAAATATTTCAAGTTTTGATAGATACAATTATTTTCCCTTACACTAAATTTGCTTTATTAAAAACATCAATTATGTAATAAATTGAGGAATAAAAATATTGGAAGAATGATAAAATAATTCCAAAAGAAACAGCCGCAATAATAACCGAATACAAATATGTTTTGCCTGCACTAATATCAAAAACTACTGCAACACCACTTATAATTCTACGTACAATCCATAAAAAGTAGATTGCGAGAAATCCATAAATATATGGGTTAATAATATTGGCAGATAAAATTCTATACAAAACCATCGCAAATGGTAGCAATATTGCCAAAGGTAGCACAGCCCAAATAACAGTAAAAAAGATACTTTGAAAATAAATCTTAATTCTAATAAAAAAGGAAGTAAGCAAAATTATTAGGCTAATAGCCAAAAAGAAGATAACCCCTATAAGGGAAAACACTATAAACCCATCCAGCGGATTCCAGGCAAGATAACTTATTGCTGATAGCAACGAAGGTAATCCGAGAGCTATTAATACATTTTCAAAAACTATGTTAGTTCTAAAATAATAAAGCAAGTTAATTATTAATAACGAGTGCGAGCCAGCCAGCATTAGCATTAAAACAACAGTTGCAAAGCCCGAGATTATTCTGTGGTCTCTAATATCTGCGAAAAAGTTATAAGGTCTTAGCAAAGCACGCATTGCATCCTCACGTAGTTTTTTCTTCGAGTTTATCAAAACTCCAGTTAGTACCGAGAGGATAAGCCCTACAATAATAAAGAGCATTGGCGAATTATCTTTTGTGCTGCCTATTGGTATTGTTACTCTTTTAGAATTTTTAAGTCTCGATTTAATTACATTGTAACCAATTCTATTTATATTTTTATCAACACCTAAAATTCCTATTTTATATAAATTATTGCTTGAGTATTTTGTGTAGAGAGAGTTAAAATCGCCAAAATAATCGAACATAGAATTAAGGAAAAATCCAGATAATTCATCTGTGTTTGAAAGATTTATTGTTTGTTCAAAAAATTTAGCTTGTGCTTCCAACGAGAACTGGTTTAAATATCCATTGCTATTTCCGTTGTAATTTGGGTATGTAGCTTCGCTAATAAAAATATTGTTTTTGCTAATTGACGATTCGGATATAGTATTTTCTAAGTTTGCGAAATTGTTAAATACTTCAACTCCATATAAATCTAAACCTTTAATTTTTGATTTTGGAACTCCATTAAACGATGCATATGTAACAATATTTTGTTTGGAAATTATGGAAGTGGCAATTTTTTTTATTAGCTCAGAATGAACAGAAGAGTTTGCATTATATCCACTTCCTACACCCATAACAAAAAGAGGGGAGTAAGTTGAATAAGCTTTTGCTAATTCGTTTGCAAACCTTAAGGCACGTTTCGAGAAATTCACATTTTTCACAATCATTTCTGGAGGTGAATTTAACGGAATTTCGACAAACGGAAGTATGCCGAGTTCTGAACATATATTTAATGCAAATGGATGAGGTGTAGCTTTAGCAAAGCGAACACTATTTACGCCTAACTCTTTTATAATTTTCAAATCCTTTTTTAAATCAGAATACGAAATTAGCTCACCAAACTCATTGCTAGAAGCAATGTAAGTAACACCCTTTATCTCAAATGGTTTTCCATTTAGGAATAGTCCGTCCGAACGGCTTGTTAGTTTAGAAATAATTATTTGCTTTTTACTTAGGTCAATTAAAGAGTCGTTACTAAATAATTTAACTTCAGCAATATAACTGCTCGGATTTTTTGGAGTCCAAAATTTAGGATTTGTTATACTCAAACTAATAGAGGTTTGCTCTAATTTTGGATTAACGTTCCATCTTTTAGTGGAAACAATTTCATTATTACTGTTGCTTAGTGATATTTCTATCTTGAAATTGTTTATTTCAGTTGTTGGATTTTTATTTAGATTAAATTTAAAATCCAATTGAGCTGATTTATGATTGTTTGTAATTTGAGTTGTGTAATCAATAAGTTCTAAATTATTTGCTGGAATTACTTCGAGAAAAATATCTCTAACTATTCCACCACTATTTTTAGGAAATAAAAATCTTTGAAATAGGGGAATACTGTTTTGAGAATCTAATCCTTTTTTTATTACTAATTTAAGATTATTTTCTCCATCAATGTTGAAAATATCATTAGATAATTCAACCACAAACGGGATATTGCCACCAGCTTTTTTATAAACTATAATATCATTTAAGTAAATATCGGCAGAATAGGAAATTCCTAAAAAGTGAATTCTAAAAACATTATTTACTATATCAAAGTGAGTAATATCTAAAGTTTTTTGAAAAACCATTTCGTCATCTGAATTATAAATAGATGGGATGTTAATTTTTACGCCATTATTCTCAGAATCTTTTTGTTTAAAAATCCAATTGTCATTTAGTGAAATTATACTTCGCGTTTCTGTATTAGAATATTGAATGGTTTGCGATGGTAGGTTAGAGGTAATTTCTTTTATTCTTATTTGGGCGAAAAAATTAGTATATAAAAAAAGTAACAAAACAAATAAGGATAAAATCTTTTTCATATATTATATTTTCCGAACTAATTAAATATTTAAGAAATAATAATTTTTAGTAAAAAACAGAATAAAAATCAGCCCTCAATATACAACATAAAATGAGCGAAATCAATGAAAAAATGGGCTAATTTGATATAAAATAAGAAGTTAGGTGTAGTTTAGCGTGTAAAGTTGATATGTGTAAAAAAACTTGGATAAAAAATTATCCAAGTTTTTTACAGGAAATAGTTATGCGTTTTTAATAATAGCAACAAACGAATCTGCTTTTAAACAAGCTCCACCAACTAATGCACCATCAATATCTTTTTGACCAATTAATTCGGCTGCATTTTCTGGCTTTACACTTCCGCCATATTGAATTGTTGTGTTTTCTGCTAGTTCTTCAGAATACATCTCTTTTAATAAATTACGGATAAATGCGTGAACTTCTTGGGCTTGATCTGGAGTTGCAACTTTGCCCGTTCCAATTGCCCAAACTGGTTCGTAAGCTACAATTGTTCCAGATAAATCTGATTCAGAAATTCCATCCAATCCTTCGCGGACTTGTTTTTCAATTACGTTTTTCATTTCGCCACTTTCTCTCTCTTCAAGAGTTTCGCCAATGCAAAATATTGGAGTTAAATTTGATGCAATTGCTTTTTTCATTTTTGCATTTATTAATTTATCTGTTTCACCAAAAATTGTTCTTCTTTCAGAATGTCCAAGAATTACATATTCACATCCAACACTTTTTAGCATATTTGCAGAAATTGCACCTGTAAATGCTCCAGAATCTTCCGAACACATATTTTGTGCACTAAGACCAATATTTGTTCCACTTAATAATTGCGATGCTTTATCTAATGCAATAAATGTTGGAGCAATAATAGCTTTAACATCTTCGCGTTCAACTAATGCTTCTTTAATTTGGTTAATTAATGCAACCGACTCGTTTAAGTCGTTGTTCATTTTCCAGTTACCTGCAACAATTTTTTGTCTCATTTTTTTCCTTTTGTTAATTTATTATTCTACAGCTTCTACTCTTTTTATTTCTGGAACATCTCTCATTAATGCTCGCTCAATTCCAGCTCGTAAAGTCATTTGCGACATTGGGCAACCAACACAAGCTCCAGTGAGCCTAACTTCAACAATTCCATTTTCGTTTATAGATACAAGTTCAACATCGCCACCATCTGCAATTAAATATGGACGCACAGTTTCTAATGCTTTTTCTACTTTGTTTTTTAAGATTTCCGACATGTTTAACCACCTAACTATTATTAACAATTATATTTGGAATCATTATTTGTATAGTTATTATTCAGGCAACTATAGGTGTTACATATTTTCTAGAGATGCCTTTTCATTCCCGCATGTTTTAAGCTGGAATCTATTGCTTTTAGCAAGATTCCCAATAACCCCGAAGGGATGCCTATGGCAGAGCATTTGGGAATGACACTTGAAAATGCAACGTGTATAATTGCCGAAGTAATAATTTAGCACAGATTGCTATACTCAAATAAATTGAGCAACCAATCTGTGCAACAAAATAATTTATTTTTACAATTGAATTTCAACTTCGTTTAAATTATCGTTAACATTTTTTATACTAATTTCTGCCGCAAGATTTTTTGCAATTTCAATAATTATTTTTGAATTTTCAGAATCTGGAAGTTCTTCAACAATTGGCTTTCCTCCATCTCCAGCTTCGCGTATTCTAGGATCTATAGGTATTTGACCCAACAATTTAGAATTTAATTCTGCTGCAAGTTTTTCTCCTCCACCAGAGCCAAATATATCATATTTATTACCAGTATCTGGGGCAATAAAGTAGCTCATATTTTCGATAATACCAAAAACTGGAACGTTAACACGTTCAAACATTTTTAATCCTTTCTTAGCATCTATTAATGCAACTTCTTGCGGAGTTGTAACAATAACGGCACCAGTAAGTGGAATTGTTTGAACAAGTGTAAGTTGAATATCGCCAGTTCCTGGAGGTAAATCGTAAATTAAATAATCTAGTTCGCCCCAATTAACATCACTCATAAATTGCTTTAACGCACCGCTTGCCATTGGTCCACGCCAAATAACTGGGTTATCGTCATCAATCATAAATCCAATTGAGATAAGTTTAATTCCATAGCTTTCAAGTGGAGCAAGTTTTTTAGTTTCAGGGTCTTGTTGAAGTCCGTTTACATTATTAACTCCAAACATTAGTGGCATAGATGGACCGTATATATCGGCATCAATAATACCCACTTTTGCTCCTTCTTTGGCAAGAGCAATAGCAAGATTTGCGGCAACGGTGCTTTTACCAACTCCGCCCTTACCACTTGCAACGGCAATTGTGTTTTTAACACCAGGCAACATTTCATTTTTCGATTTTCCAGTAACTGTGGCTGTTAAATCAATTTCTACATCTGTAGCTTCAGGTATATCTCGTTTAATTGCTGCAATACAATCGTTTTTAATTACATCTTTTAATGGGCAAGCTGGGGTTGTTAATTCAACTTGTGCAACTATTTTTGTTTCATCTATAGTTATTTCTTTTACCATATTTAGTGAAACTAAATCACGTTTTAAATCGGGGTCATTTACCGTGCTTAACGCTTTTATTACGGCATCTTTTGTAATTTGTAACATTCTATATGTTTCCTTTCTTTTTTTTATTTAGAACTACAAAATTACTAAATTTTATTATAAAAAAGGCTCTAATCTGCTATGAAAACTATAAAAAATAGAGGAATGGTAGTGGGCATATAAGAACTTTAGTTAGCTTTTAGCACTTTTTTTATACAGCTAGTTATATTTCGCATTATACTTTGTTTAGAATTAGTCATAACATCTAAAAATCTTTTCTAATGCCCCATCTAACAAGAAAAAATATTGTTCCAATAGAAATTCCAAACCAGATAATTCCCCAAACTGTAGCCGAAATTGAAGTAATAGCCGCCAAAGCTTGTGCATCCGATGGGCGATATACATTGGTTAAAATATCTTCTTTTATGTCAATCACAACATAAAGCATACTTATTAAGCCAAGTAGTTTATAAAAGTACGAGTTTATAGCTTCTGAAAAATATATTGGAAACAGAATAAAAATAGATGCAAAAAATATGGATGCAATTTTACCAATATTTCCATCAATATAATTTGCTGCAAAAAGTATTAATAATATTGCTAGAATAACAGAAAAAATTTTTCTTAGCTTTTCTTTGTGTCCGCTGACAAAAAGAGTTGCACCAAACAGAAGACTTCCAAGATACCCTGCTGAGACAATAATTAATTTATTTCCCCCAATAGTTCTACTTTCACCACCAAGCGAGTTGGTTATTAAAATTGAATCAAGTTTACCACCCGATAAAATTGCTGCTAATCCATGACTCATTTCATGTGTAAGAACTACAAATAATTTTATTGGATAGATGAAAAATGAGTTCCAAAAAAAGAATGATAACAATAGTAAAAAACTTAAAACACCATATTCTAATTGCTTCTTCTGCTTCTTTGTAATATTAATCTTTTTTTTCTTCTGCATATAATTTTGTTTTTAAAACACTAATTTAGGAAAAATATATGACTGAATATTATATAATGCTTTAGTGTTAATATATTAATAACATATTATTCTTGACATAATGTCTTTTATTTAATAGTTTCTATTAGTAAACTAATTACTATACATTAAATAGTGAAAAATTTACACCCAGCCAAAGTCAGATTTTAAAATATTCGAGAGGTTCACAATGAAACCTAATATAGCTTTTTTTAAAAGTATTGTTTTTCTTTTCCTTTTTGTTACTTCCATTAGTTACGCACAGTTGTTAAATAGTGGTTTCGAAAACTGGACAGTAGGAGTCTTAGATGATTGGACAAATATTGGTTCAGTAAACATTACTAGAAACACATCGCATACAGAGGGAACTTATGCAGGGCTTATAAATGATGGGAGCGGTAGTTTAACCACCAAGTACATTTCTCAAACTCTAACCGGATTAAATGACGGTTCCGAATACGAAATAAGTATTGATGTGGCATCAACAACGGGCAACCTTGATATAGCGGTTTATAACGGTTCAGTGTTTGTGTCCAATCAAAATTTTGCATTAACTGGTTCGTATTCAGCTAAGACAATTTCTTTTGTAGCTGCTGCTTCAACTACTTACGAAATAAGAATTGCATTTATTCCAACTGGTGTAACAGGTACAATGTTAGTTGATAATATTATTGTTACAGAAAATAGATTATCAGCTCCAACTTTGCTTACACCAAATAATAATAGTGTAGATCAACAACTAAATCCAACATTAACCTACGATAATTCAGTAGCTGGGGCTGATACGTATGAAATTCAAGTTGCTTTAGATGCAGGATTTACTCAATTAAAAAATTGGAATACTGGACAAACTTCTGGCATATATGTTCCTACTAGAGTTACTGAGTATTTTACAGATTATTTCTGGAGGGTAAGAGCTCATAAGAATAATGGTAGTTATTCCGATTGGTCAACTTTTTTTACATTTAAAACTAGAATTGCTGGACCTAATTTAGTTGCACCAATTAACGGATTAACAGGAGTTTCTGTTGAACCAACATTTACGTGGTTAGCTTCTCTTGGTGCTGTTTCTTATAAATTATATGTTGATGATGCAAATGATTTTGCAACACCTTTGTATGAAGTTAACGAAGGTGTAAATCTTTCTAAACAAATGAGTGAAGTAATTGCAAACTTTCCATTAGATAATAACACAATATATTATTGGAAAGTTGCAGCAGTTTCTGTTGGCGGTGTGGAATATGATTCTGATATTTATCATTTCACAACAGTTCCAAGTGTTCCTGTAACAATGAGTTTGCCTAACAATGCATCTATTGTGAATATGACAGATGTAACATTTTACTGGTATATTATTGGTTCACAAGGAAGTATGAAATTTAAAATTCAAGTTAAGGAATCATTTGTTGCACCAACCTCAACTGAATGGTTGACTCCTGATTTTGAAACTACTACTTTAAATACAAATCAACTATTTACATTATTGCAAGGTAAAACATATTTTTGGCGTGTTATTGTTTTATCTGGAGTTGATGAAGTAATAGACTATTCCGATGTCTGGAGTTTTACAACGGGTGGCGGAACCTCTGTAACACCAATACAATCGTGGCCAATTGGAGGTGCAAAAGTTTACACATTAACACCAACATTGTATTGGTATTTAGCTACTTATGCTCCTGGTCTCGAATTTCAAGTAAAGTATTCTACTAGTGGGGCAATTGGTGGATTGGCAGATGTGTTGGAATTAAACACAGGTAATTTATATCCAACAAATATGGTAGTGGATGGATCAACCGATTTGTTTTTAACTCTGCCCACACTTACTTCTGGAACACCGTATTATTGGCAAGTTAGAGTTTACTATCCAAATACTGGTGAGTATGGTCCTTGGTCGGGAGTTGAAAATTTTGAAACAGAAGGTAGTGGAACATTGGTTAAGCCAATTGCTAGTTATCCTACAGGAGGCGTAACAATATATACAACGCTACCAACATTATACTGGTACTTAGCATCATCAAGTGTTGGATTAACATTTAATGTTGAAATTAAACCAACTGGAACATTGGATGGTTCAATTGATTATGCAAATGTTAACGCTCTATTTAAGTTACTATCAACTCCATTAACCCCAGGAGTAACTTACGATTGGAGAGTGCAATCCGATAACAATGGTGCTATAATGGGAGGTGAATCGGCTTGGTCTGATACAGAAACTTTTACAATTATCGGTGGTGTCGGAAACGGATATCCTGTAATAACATGGCCCGTTGGGAACCCAATAGTTTATACTTTAAAACCTACAATCAGCTGGTTTATTG
The DNA here is from genome assembly GCA_947311785.1 of uncultured Ignavibacteriales bacterium. Classification (GTDB taxonomy): domain Bacteria; phylum Bacteroidota; class Ignavibacteria; order Ignavibacteriales; family Melioribacteraceae; genus 1-14-2-50-31-20. The sequence goes on from CAMZLW010000010.1 coordinate 48,596, forward strand.
AAGGTTCGCAACTAGGATTAACAGATGTTGTGCTTAAGTATAAAGAGGGAAGTAACTCAGCTGATTGGGATGCAGAGGCTGGTGGAATTATAATTCCTTTACCTTCGTCTTCCTACACGTTTTTAACTAATTTAAATGCAGGTAGCACTTACTATTTTGCATTAGCTTCAAAAGATGCAAGTGGTAATTTTTCTGCTTGGGATGAGGATTCGTTTACTATTTATTCTTCGTCATCAAGTTTAACTGACCCAATTTTATCTGCACCAATCGGAGGTATAACTTTATTAACAAAATCTCCAACACTTTATTGGTATGTTATTGGCGACCAATCATTAATTCAGAGTTTCGATGTTACTTATTCAACATCAGATGTTTTTGCAAGTGGTGCTACAACTACTGTAAACACTACGGATTCTTATTACGCACTATCTAATTTAACACCTGGGGCAACATATTTTTGGAAAGTAAAAACACATTACAATAATGGAACTTTCTCAAATTATTCTGCTACAGAAACTTTTATAATCAATCCTGGTGCAAATGCTATTCAGCCTATGGTTGGAGGTCCTAATAATGTTGTTGTTAATACAACATCACCAACTATTTCTTGGGTTTTGCCAACAATGAATAGTGTTTCGCTTGTATCAGAAATTAAAATTGCTGATAATCCAGATATGAATAACGCAATTCTAATTAGTGATATTGTAAATACACGATATGATATTTCAAATCTTGAAACGGGAAAATCCTATTTCTGGAGAGTTAGAACTAAGACCGATGAGAATGTTTACTCCGAGTTTTCAGGACAAGGTGCTTTTAAAATAAGTGATAATGTAACAGAAGTTGAGGAATCAATAATTATTCCTGCAAAATTTGAAGTATCACAAAATTATCCAAATCCATTTAACCCAACTACTATTATTAAATATGCACTTCCCGAAGCAAAGTATGTTACAATACGCATCTACAATATGCTAGGTCAAGAAGTTGCAGAATTGGTTAACAACAAAGTTAATGCTGGTACTCACAGCGTTGCCTGGAACGGAAAAGATAATGATGGTGCAAAAGTTTCTACAGGAACTTACATATACAGAGTAGTTGCTGGAAATAATATAATTACCAAAAAAATGATTTTATTGAAATAAATAAAGATTCACTAAATTTAAATACAGAGATACTATTAAAGGTTATGATGTCGAAAGTATTATACGCACTATTTTTAGTAATGTTGATTGGAGTAATTGGTTTAGCATTAGTTGCTTGCCAAATAGCATACTTTTAATATATAAATAATTGATGTTCTGATGAGGGCTAATTTCTTTTTCGATAAATTGAATTTGAAGTTAGCTTTTCTTCTATAAAAAAAGCCCAACAAATGTTAGGCTTTAAGTAGTGTATCATATTGTGCAAAATTGTTATTGTGCGAAATCACTTAATTTGTAGTTCCCATAAGATAAATCTAATCTTGATATGATAGGCTCAACTTCCACTTTTCCCTCTGGTTCTCTAAGTAAATGTTGATTGTATAAAATTTTGCAAATCTTTTTTGTTTGTGGATGTTCTTCAAACTCAATTGCTTGTTTAATTGCAAACATTCCTCGTGCTGAATTTATTTTGTATAATGCGAGTGCTGCAATTTGTTTTGCACAACATTCATCGGAATTATGAAGTATTTCTAATAAAGGAATTATAGCTTTCTCAGATTTTATTTCACCTAAAAAATAAGCTGAACTTAGTTTTAATCCATGGTTGTCAGAACTAATTCCTACTAAAAGATTTTGTTCAATTGTAGAATATTGCGATTGGTCTTTGTTACCTGCAAACGTTAATGCAGTTATAAGTAGTAACAAAACTAGTGTTAACTTTTTCATTGGTTCCCCCCAAATGAAGTTGATAGTATTGTGAATTGTTGTCCTTTCAGACGCAAGTTATTTAAATAAGTTCCAAGAAAAACAAATTAGTTATTAATTGCAAAGAATAATCAAATGGTGATTTATCGTTTCCACAATTTTTATATTTTGGTTTATTATAAAAATTAAAAATATCATTATTTTTTCGATAATATTTGCAACGGATTAAATACTTACAAAAACGTTTCCGAAAAAAATCTAAAAATAATTACAGAAGCTAAAATGAAAATGTTTACACTATTAATATTCTACATATTCACATCTGTTTCAGCACAGAATATTACAACTCAAAATTTAAACGAAGTTGTTCGTGGCGTTGTTTATCAAGGCAACGAGCAATATTTAATAACTGATAATGGTTATATAAAAGTTGAAAGTAATAAAAAATCAGTTAATGACGAGTGGACTGAATATTATAGAAAAGCCTACGGCGATTCAACAATTCAAAATCCTAATACAATTATTGAGCAGCCAAGTCTAAATATCCCAATCCATTTCTTTATGCCCATAGGTGGAAGGGGATGGTTCGATAGAGAAGTTGACTTTACTGATGAAGCCTTTCTCTACGATTTTATTGAGATGGATGAAAATGGAAAATTTACTTATAAGCCTGGAAGCATTGGTATTATTGGGCGAATGCAAAAGACACCGAAAAGGAGATAGTTTGGAAAAGGTAAACTCTGTTCAACTATTAGCTATAATTTGAATGAAAATAATTAGAGCAAAAATATTTGAACAATTTCCAGAAATTACTTTTGGAATAAGCACAAAATTTAAGATTGATAAAAATGATATGTTTAATTTTAATATGTCATTTGCAATTAGCGACCAAACAGAAAGAGTAGAATCAAACAGACAATTATTTTTTGAGTCGCTTGGCTTGCAATCCGAAAATGTAGCATATCAAAATCAAATTCACTCAGATATTATTAAGGTTACAGGATATGGTGGAAGCGTTGGTGATAGCGATGCGATTATTACTCCACGCAAGGGTATTGGATTGGCTATTTCTATGGCAGATTGTGTAGGTGTTTTTATTTACGATAAAGTTGAAAAAGTCATTGCTGGTATTCATTCTGGCTGGCGTGGAACAAAGCAACAAATAGTTAAGAAAACACTATTGCAACTAAAAGAAGAATTTGATAGTGAACCAGAAAATTTATTCGTCTATATTGCACCCTCTATTTCACAAAAGAATTACGAAGTAGGAAAAGAAGTTGCTGAGAAATTTGATAGTAAATATTTAATTCCAAGTGAAGAAAAATTCTTGTTAGATGTAGCACATGCAAATTATGACATGCTAATAGATTTTGGAATTCCAAAATTACAGATAGAAAAATCGGAGTTATGCAGTTATGATGAAAGTTACATCCACTCATTTAGGCGTGATAAATGTGAGTCTGGTAGGGCATTTGGTGTAATTTCTAATAGAACATAGAATTGAGAAACTAAAAAATAAAATATAATAGTATTTTTGTTAAGTAATAATGCAATTTCGTAAATCGTAAATCGTAAATCGAGAGAAACCTTTTATGCTTTCTCTTTTTTTTGTGTAGCAAAATAATTTAGGTGAAATTAATAAGTGAATGAAAAATATAAAATAATTATTGGCTACACTTTAATAACATTTCTGTGGGGTTCAACTTGGTTGGCAATTAGAATTGGTCTCGATTCATTAACTCCAATGTTTGCAGTAGGTTTGCGGTTTTTTATTGCATCGTTATTTGTTTTTGTTGTAATGAAAATTTCAAAACTAAAATTGCAAACAGATGTTCTATCAATAAAGTTGTATGTTTTTCTTGGATTTTTCTCTTTTATAATTCCATTCTCTTTAGTTTATTGGGGCGAGCAGTTTGTCCCATCGGGATTAACATCAGTTGTATTTGCGGTTTTCCCATTTTTTGTAATTCTTTTTTCGTGGTTAATGATACCCAACGAAAAAATTGGAATTTATAAATCTCTTGGTTCGCTTATCGGATTTATTGGAATTGCCATTATCTTTTGGGAAGATATCACATTCGATTTTTCAAAGTATTTACTTGGAATGATAGCAATTCTATCAAGTGCAGCTATACAAGGACTTGCTGCAGTTGTTATAAAAAAACATGGAAGCAATTTGAATCCACTTGCTATGAACTTTATTTCATTGCTACTAGCTGGCGTTGTGCTTATTCCTGCTGGACTTATATTTGAAGATAGTAGTGCTTTAGTGTTTGATAGCAAGGCAATTTATTCAATTCTATATCTTTCTTTTTTTTGGAACTGTTGTAACATTTACAACTTATTTTTGGTTGATGAAAAAGATAAGTGTGGTTCTACTTTCGCTATCAACATTTCTAACACCAATTATAGCCTTACTTTTAGGGGGTATAATTTTAAATGAAAAATTTACAGCTTATCATCTTGCTGGAAGTTATTTGGTGCTTATTGGAATTTTATTTGCTAATTTTAGGGGCTTGATAAAATACTTTAAAGATAGAGAGAAAAAGAGAATTGTCTAATATAATCCGTATAAAAAACGCACAGTTTTATGCATATCACGGTGCATTACAAGAAGAACAAAACATTGGTGGTAAGTTTGAAGTTGATGTTGACATACACACTAATTTTGCACAAGCAGCAAAAACTGATGACCTTCAACTAACAATTAATTACCACGAAGTTTATAAGTTTTTGGATAAAATTATTCACTCGCATAAGTATTATTTAATTGAAACAATAGCACAAAAAATTGCAGATGAAGTAATTGCTTATTTTTCTGGAATTAATAAAATAGTTGTTCGTGTTAGAAAAAGAAGTGTTCCAGTAGGCGGAATGCTTGACTATGTTGAAGCTGAAGTAATTAAAGAAAAAAATGAGTAGAGTATTTTTAGCACTCGGCTCAAATAAGGGTAACCGAGAAAACTATCTAAACCAGGCTATTATTGCCTTAGCAAGTGATTCCAAAAATACTTTGATAAAAGTTTCAAGTATTTATGAAACAAAACCCTATGGCACTGTTCCACAAAAAAACTATTTAAACGGAGTAGTGTTAATTGAAACAGATTACACTCCTAATGAATTATATATGTCCATTAAAGAAATTGAAAGAAAAGTTGGCAGAACTGATTCGGTTAGATGGGGTGAAAGAGAAATTGACATCGATATTATTTTGATTGATTTATTAGTATTTAAAAATAAATTTATTACAATTCCCCATAAAGACTATACCAAAAGGGACTTTGTGCTTGTTCCTTTGCACGAAATTGATAGTGAATTAATTGACCCTAAAAGTAAAAATAAAATTGAAAATTTGATTAAATTGCTTGATGAAAAATTTATAATTAAAAAAGTGAACTTTAATTTAAATGTAAATTAGGAATAATAGATTGTCAGAAATTAAATACATATCCATTGAAGGCGTTATTGGTGCGGGGAAAACCTCGTTAGCTAATATTTTAGCAAAAAAAATGAATGCAAAAATAATTTTGGAAGAGTTTGAAACAAATCCATTTCTTTCAAAATTTTATGATGACAGAAAAAGATATGCATTTCAAACTCAAATGTTTTTTTTGGTAAACAGATTTAAACAACAACAAGAATTAAATCAGGGTGATTTGTTCTCTGATTTTATAGTTTCAGATTACATTTTTGCAAAGGATAATATCTTTGCATATATGAATTTAAGTGGCGATGAACTTAAACTTTACGAAACTCTTTTTCCGCAATTACAACGTGATTTAAGAAAACCAGACTTGGTTATTTTTCTGCAAGCAAGCACAGATAGGCTAATGTATAATATTAAAAAGCGAAATAGAAAAATTGAAAAGGGTATAACAAAAGCCTACATCAGAGAGTTAAGCGAAGCTTACAACGATTTCTTTTTTAAATATAGCAATACACCTTTGTTAATAGTAAACTCTACCGATATAGATTTTGTGAATCGTGAAAGAGATTTTAACGAACTCTACAACCAAATATTTAGAGAAGATAGAGGATTTATTGAATATTTTAATCCTGGAAGTGGTGAGTAATGTTTATCAAGTTTATTGCATATAGTATTGCACTATATTTTATTATGAAAGCTGTGAAAATTATTGCAAGATATTTTACGCATGGTTTGTCCAAAGAAAAGCATGAAGTAAAACAGAGTAGAACTTCACAAAAAATTAATAAGCGTGACATTGTTGAAGCTGAGTTTGAAGAAATTACTGATAAAGAAGAAGAGAAATAATAGTTCTATTATTAGAAATGTTCCTATCGGTATTTACTAAATTTAATGTGAAAAATATATCTGAATGCCTTTTGAAAACTTTAATAATTATTAAATGAAAACGAACATTGCCGCACTTGATATTGGGTCAAACTCTTTTCATTTAATCGTTGTATCTGTTACATCCTCTGAAAGCATTGATGTTATTGACCGCCAACAAGAAGTTATCCGTTTAAGTGAAGGGAACATTGGCGATACCAAGATAATCCAACCCAAAGCAATTGAACGTGCTGTTAAAGTAATTAAAAGATTTAAAAATATTGCTAATATTCATAACGCAACATTGAGGGCAATTGCAACTTCTGCTGTTCGCGAATCACAAAATAAATTAGAATTTGTGAAAACTGTGAAAGAGCGTACTGGTGTTGATGTTGAGGTAATAAGTGGGCTTGAAGAAGCCCAATTAGTATTTAGTGGAATTCAAAAAGCAATTCCAACATTAAGTGAAAAATCATTATCGATAGATATTGGTGGAGGTAGCACTGAGTTTATTTTTGCTAACTTTCATAAAATTAAAAACGCCAAAAGTTTAAAGTTGGGTGCAGTTCGGTTAACTCAAAAATTCTTTCCTAAATTTATTCTTACAGATGAAAAAATTGTAGCAGCAAAAAAACATGTAAAGGAAATTACTGCTCCAATTCTTAAAGTTCAAACCATAAAAAACATTAAACAATTTATTGGAACTTCTGGAACAATACTAAATGCTGGAATGATGATAAAAGCCATACGTGGAGAGGATATTGGCGACTATAACGCATTAAATAATTTTGAATTTAATGCTGATGAATTATTTAAAGTAGAAGAGAAAATATTAAGTATGCGAACACCCGAAGAGAGAAGAAGTGTTGCAGGATTAGAGGTTAGAAGAAGTGATATTATTCCAGGAGGAATAATAATAATTTCTACAATTTTTAGATTGTTGGAAATTGAAAAAATGGTAATTTCCAATTATGCACTTCGTGAAGGAATTATATTTGACTCATTGAAGAGAAGCAAATATTCTATGTGATTAGCTACTTCTATAAAGGATAATATTTTATATTTACCTTCTCAATAACAAACTGCATTTTTAAAAGACATAAGTAATTCCAAAGAATTATTTTTGAAATACTACTTAACCTTCTTCAGTTTCTTCTTTTTCTTTTCGCTACTTGAGGCGTAATTCATAAGCCATTCTTGTAGGTTTACATCGTCTTGCAGATAAACTTTGTGGTTATTAACATATTTTCCTGTTGGTAGTAAAATACGAGCTTTCTGGTTATCTTTTAGTGATATATTAAGCAGGGTTTCTTTTACACTTTTTTTAATGTTAGCATCTTCAATTGGGAATATTGTTTCAACTCTTCTATCGAGATTTCTCTGCATTAAATCGGCACTTCCCATATAAATTTCATCGTTGCCATTGTTATAGAAGTAGAAAACGCGTGTGTGTTCTAAAAATCTGCCAACAATACTGCGGACAAAAATATTTTCGCTTAATCCAGGCACTTGTGGAACAAGACAACATATTCCTCGAACAACTAAATCTATTTTTACACCATTTTGCGAAGCTTCGTACAAAGCAGCTATTGTAACTGGGTCAACTAGAGAATTTAGTTTAAACGAGATGTAACCAACTTTACCTGCATTAGCGTTTTCAATTTCTCTTCCAATAAGTTTAAGAAATTCTTTTCTAATATTTAACGGAGCCACCCACATTTTTCTATATGTTTTTTGTTCCGAGTAACCAGTTAAAAAGTTGAATACATCGGCAACATCTTCGCCTAAGGCTTTGTCGTTAGTCATCAAGCCATAATCGGTATATAATTTTGCAGTTGAAGCGTTATAATTTCCAGTTCCAAGATGGATATATCTTTGCACACCATCATTTTCTTTACGAACAATAAGAGTCATTTTAGAATGAGTTTTTAATCCAACCAAACCATAAACAACATGAACGCCAGCTTTCTCTAAGGCACGAGCCCAATAGATATTATTTTCCTCATCAAAACGTGCTTTAAGTTCAACGAGAACTGCAACTTGTTTTTTGGCTTCGGCAGCTTCAATTAAATATTTAACAATGGGGGAGTTAGAGCCAACTCGATATAGTGTTTGCTTAATTGCAAGCACGTTTGGGTCGTGAACTGCTTCCTTTATTAAATCGATAACTGGTTCAAATGAATCGTATGGATGATGAAAAAGAATATCCTTTCTTTTTATAATATTAAATATTGATTCACGTTCCTCTTCGTCAAATTCTGGCGACAACACTGGATAAAATGATTTTTGCTTCAGGTGTGGCAGTGGTAAATTGTATAGCAACATTACGCTAGTTAAACCCATTGGACCGTCAACAACTTGAATTTCGTAATCGGATACTTCCAAGTTTTCCGTTAGGATATTAATCATAAATTCTGGCATATCCTTTTCAACCGATAGACGAACGACCGAGCCAAATTTACGTTGTTTAATATTTTCTTCAATTACAGAGAGTAGGTCATCAGCTTCATCTTCTTGGATATTTATATCAGCGTTTCTAGTTATTCTAAATTTATGTGCACTAATAATTTCGAGACCAGGGAATAAAAAGTGAAGATTGTTTTTTATTAAATCATCCAACCAAATTAGTTTAACCGAAAAATCATCAACATTGTTTAACTCGGCATTATCCAAAATTCCATTTAGATTTATAACACGTGGTAAAATTGAAGGAATTTTAAGACGTGCAAAATGTAATTGTCCATTTGGCTTTTTAACGTGTATTGCGTAACTCAAACTTAAATTTGATATATAAGGAAATGGTCTTCCTGGGTCGAAAGCCAAAGGCGTTAAAACTGGATAAATTTCTTGATTGAAGTATTGAGTTAGTTTTTCAACATCCTTATTATCCAATTTAGAATAATCAACAAATGTTACCTTGTTTTCTGCAAGCTCTGGAATGATAGTGTTATTCCAATATTCCAACAATAAATCTACTTGAGGAATTACATTTTTCTGAATATACTTTAGTTCCTCGTGTGGTGTTAAGCCATCAATACGTTGTTCAATAATATTTGCACGTATTTGTTCCTTAATTCCAGAAACACGAATCATATAAAATTCATCAAGATTTGTAAAATATATTGAAATAAATTTCACTCTCTCTAATAGCGGTAAATTTGGGTTTGTTGCTTCTTCAAGTACGCGTTTGTTAAATTCCACCCAACTTAAATCTCGTGAGAAGAAGTTTTCTGGTTTGAAATATTTTTTTAAGTAATCCTTATTTAGTTTCATGTTTAAAGTGCCTAAAGTTAAAAGTTATAAGTGCTTAAAGTTCTAAATATTTTAGATGCTGAAAATCTCATTTGCTTTTCCTACTTTAAAATCAATTGTCTATTATTCTTTGTCGAAGTCAATTTTTTTAGCAGATGAATAGCTATCTAAATCGTATTTAATAATTCCATTTGGTATAGGAAGTTTTCTAATAGGAACATTTGCTTTTTTGAAAAAATCGGTAGCGAGGGTATCGTGATAGTCAGAGAATACAATTATTTCTTTAATTCCAGAAGCAACCAATGCTTTTGAACAAGTGGTGCATGGCATATTTGTAACGTAAGCTGTTGCCCCTTTTGTACGAACTCCGTGTGAGGCACATTGTGCAATTGCATTTATTTCGGCATGGTTTGTTCTAACGCAATGGTTATCAACAATAATGCAACCATCATCTTCGCAGTGGGCATCGCCTGGAATAGAGCCATTATATCCTGTTGCTAAAATTTGTTTATCTTTTACTAACACGCAACCAACGTGCATTCTTGGGCAAGTGGCACGTTCTGAAACTAACATTGCAACTTTTAAAAAGTATTCATCCCACGAGGGTCTTTTATTTTTATTTGTCATTTCTTATAATCTCAAAGTGTTAAAGAATAATGGCAAATATAATCAAATAAAAAATAATTTGAGAATGTTTTGTAAAAAAGGGTGCTTTAAAAGAGGGAAGGCTGTCAAGGTAGAGGGCACAACCTTAACAGCCTGGTTTGTACAACAAAAAGTTTAACCTTCTTGTTGTAAACTTTTATAATAAAAAATTATTAAAAAAAAGGGAAGGCTACCAAGGTAGAGGGCACAACCTTAGTAGCCTGATGTGTTATAACAAAGAGTTGCCTCTCTGTTATAAACTTTTATCAATAATTATTAAGAGCAAAAACTTATGATGTAAAAGTAGTGAAGTGTTCAAAATAATGCAAGTAAAAAATGAAATATTTTTACTTTTTTTGTAAAATAATTTGAAAAACGGTTCCTTCGTTTATAATTGAGCTTTTTATAAATATTTTTCCCTTGTGATAATCTTCTACAATTCGTTTGGTTAGCGAAAGACCAAGTCCCCATCCTCTTTTTTTTGTGCTATAACCAGGTCTAAAAATATCTTTTCTGTTTTTTATGTCAATTCCTTTGCCATTATCTGAAACATCTATATAAACATTGCTTACATCATCGGTAATTATAAATTGGATTATACCGTTTTTTATTTTAATTGCATCTAAGGCATTTTTAATTAAATTTTCGACAACCCATTCAAATAACGATTGGTTTAGTGGAACAAGATAATTTCCTGATGAAATGATTTTAATTTCGGTTTTTGATTGAGTATTTGGAAGTCGTTTGTTAAAATACTCAACAACAGATTCTACAACTTCAACTATATTAGTGTCAACAAGTTTTGGTTTTGAGCCAATTTTGGAAAATCGGTCGGCAATTTTAGTTAATCGAAGTAAATCGTTATTCATTTCGTCTGTAATTTCTTCAACTTTATCGGCATTATTTTTATGAATCTTTAAAATTTCGTTCCACCCCATTAAACTTGATATTGGTGTTCCTAATTGATGAGCAGTTTCTTTCGACATTCCAACCCAAAGATTGCTTTGTTCATTTTTTCTAACATAGCTAAAGCTGAAGTAAGCAATTATTATAAACATTATTGCAAATATTATTTGCAAATAGGGATAGTAGCGTAGTTGAATAATTAGTGAGGAATTTCCAAAATAAATTTTACTTATTATTGTACTATCCTGACTATAAACAAATATTGGATTATTATATTCACTGTATTCTTCAATTTTTTTATTTATAAATTGCAGCTTTTGTGAATTTGACAATGTGGAATCAAGTTCCAAATTTCTTACTCTTTCACCAATTCCTTCCAACGAAACTGTGTTGTTAGAATCGGCAAGTATTAAAGGAAAGTCGATACGCTTTATTACATCAAGCAAAAATGTAAAATCTTTATCTGAAGCCTCTAACTCTGCAACTTGCTGCAAACTGGACGCAAAAAGTTCTGCTACTTTTACTTCTCTTTTTTCAAGTTGGGAAATTAATGATTGTGTATAAATATATGTGGAGAGTGCAATTATGGTTGCAAAAATAAGTAGAATAATTTTAATTTGGATGGAACCAGGTCCACCAGCCATTTTTTGTTTCATTTGTTTTGCTACCAATTTTATAGAGCAATTAAATTTAAAATAAAAAACCTTCTAGTAAATAGAAGGTCTTTTATAGAACTTTGAAAGTATTATAATTCTATTGTTTGATCTCTTTTTGGTCCAACAGATATAATTGAAATTTCAAAACCAGAGTGTTCAGCAATAAAACTTAGATAGTTTTTAGTCTCACTTGGTAAATCTTCATAACTTCTTACATTTGTAATATCAGTTTTCCATCCAGGAAGAGTTTCGTAAATAGGAATAATTTTTGCAAGTTCACTTTCTGTTGTAGGAAACGATTTTAATCTTTTCCCATCAAGCTCGTAAGCTACACATACTTTTATTTCATCCATATTACTAAGAACATCAAGTTTTGTTATTGCTACTCTTTCAATACCATTAATCATTCGGGAATAATTGAGAAGAAATGCATCGAACCAACCACATCTTCGTGGACGACCAGTTGTAGCACCAAATTCTGCACCCCACTGTCTAAGTTCTTCGCCTTCTTCACCAAGTAACTCGGTAGGGAACGGACCTAAGCCAACGCGAGTTGTGTATGCTTTTACAATTCCGAAAACAGAAGAAATTTTTGTTGGAGGTAAACCAACGCCAATGCAAGCACCACCTGAAGTAGGGTTTGATGAAGTTACAAATGGATATGTTCCGTGATCAACATCCAACAATGCTCCTTGTGCACCTTCCATTAAAACGGATTTGCCATTTTTAATTGCTTCATCTAAAAATAGAGGAACATCGGCAATATATTGGGTTATTTCTTCATTGTATGCTAAATAATCGGTAACAATTTTTTCAACATCAAGTTCTTCTTTTTTAAATAAGTTTTTAATTATATTGTTTTTTTCTTCAACATTTCGTCTAATCTTTTTTTCTAACTCAACTTTATCTAACAAGTCAATAATTCTAATTCCTTTGCGGTCATATTTATCAATGTAGCAAGGACCAATTCCACGCCCCGTAGTTCCAATTTTATTATCTCCACTTTCATTTATTGAATCTATAACTTTATGATACGGCATAATTAAATGTGCATTATGGCTAATAAATAAACGTCCTTTTACAGTTATACCATGGTCTTCTAGAAGTTTAATTTCCTCTAACAAAGCTTGTGGGTCAATAACAACGCCGTTACCAATAACACATTCGCAATCTTCACGCAACATTCCAGAAGGAATTAAATGCAAAATAAATTGCTGGTCTCCAATAACAATTGTGTGTCCTGCATTTGCACCGCCCTGATATCTTGCAACAACATCATAACGAGCACTTAAAATATCAACAATTTTACCTTTACCTTCATCGCCCCATTGGCTTCCAACTAGAACTGATACACTCATTTTTTTTCTCTGTGATTTATGATTTAATATTTGTGAAGAAACTATATTGCAAAAAGAAAGGATAGTAAATACTATCCTTTCTTAGATTTTGTAAAACTATTTTTTGAAACTATCTGCCGCAGCGTCAACTGAATCGAAATTTTCAAAAATTGTTATAAGTTTTGTTATTACTAAAAGACTATTAATCTTTTCAGTTGCATTAGCTAATTTTAATGCACCACCCTTATTTTTAACTGATGTATAACCACTAATAAGCATTCCAAGTCCTGTGCTGTTCATAAATTTTACACCACCTAAATCTATAATGATATTGTTTTTTTTCTCATCTAGTAGTTTACCTAAAAGGTCGTGAAACTCTTGAGCCTCTGGTCCACCCATTACATTACCTTTTATTGTAATTACAGCTGCATCATACTTTTCGCTTGTTTTAATACGCATTTTAATACCTTTATTTAATATTAATTTGTGAAATTACGATAACAAATTTAGTGAAAAGAAAACAAATATGAATATAAATAATTATATTATTTACTTACTTAAAAAAAGAATTTGTAAAACAAACAGATATGTGGTTTTGTATTCAAATACAAAAAAATGAGAGTGGAACAAAGTTAATAATATGTCGTCTAAAAATTCCGAAGTAAATAAAAAAGATAAAAGTGCTGAACAAGAGGATAAAGATTTTATACTTATCCGTGAATTCATTGATGGTAATCAAGGTGCTTTTGAAAAACTGATGATGCTACATAAAGATAAAGTTAGAAATTTAATTTTTCTTACTTTGAGTGATGGTGAATTTGTAGATGATATTTCGCAAGATGTTTTTATTAGTGTATATAAAAAATTGCATGAGTTTAGATTTGAATCTAAATTTTCAACTTGGCTTTTTAGAATTACAGTAAATAAATGTCGCGATTATCTAAGGAAGAAACGAGTAAGAAGTATTTTTGTTCCAATAAAAGATTCGCACGAAAACATACGTTCTACAGGAATACACGAGGATATTGATATACCTGGCTTAGTGCGAAAAGCAATTGCTCGGTTGCCCGATAAATTAAAGGTGCCTTTAGTTTACAGAGATATTGATGGATTTAGTTATAACGAAATTGCCGAAAAATTAGGTTGTGAAGTTGGAACTGTGAAATCGAGAATTTTTAGAGCACGCGAAACTCTTAAAGCATTACTAGAGCCTTACCAAAAAGAGATGAATAGATAAATACTATCTGATTAATAGAAGGCTTTGCATAACCCCCAAAGTCATTCTGAATTTACGATGTGCTGAACTTGTTGAAGTATTTCATGATCTCTGTTTATGCCATAAATTTGCACTAATAGATGCTGAAA
>CAMZLW010000011.1 GCA_947311785.1 uncultured Ignavibacteriales bacterium
ATAAGTATTGCAAATAAAATTAGTGCAAATATTTTTATTCTATTTTTCATCTTATTTGCCTCCCTTTTTTGTTGCTTGCTCTACTATTTTGGATTTGATGTTTCTTCTAACCCAAAATGGAGGGCTGGAGGGGTTGTCGGGGAAACCATAGAGTGTGGCAGAATAGAGCTGCTTAAGCCCATCAGAATCATCATCATGCAGCCATATTGCAGTTGTTCCTCGTAATACATTCCACATGACGGATTCAGGACTATTAAAGTTGTGGTTCAGTCCAAAAACATGTCCCACTTCATGTAAAAGAACTGACTGAAGATTTACTTGAGTTTCATCGAGTGGCACACCCGGTACAAAAACATAATTGTTCTTAAATTGATCAGTATGATTCAATGCAACAATAATAGGGTATTGGATATGGTTTTCATTATCTACTCCCAATACTGTTGCTCCTGCCCAGGTTGATGGATTACCAAAAAATGAATTATCCGTTGTGAACTCTACAATAACACCATCTTCGTCTTCATCTTTTCTTGAAACTCCATACTGTTCAACATTTGTCCAAACCCCAATTGCTGAATTAAGACCTTCGTTTGCACTTTCATGGTCTAAATAAAACGGAATATTTACATTTTCAATAGAATAAATATTAATTGTTTCTAAAGCCCAGGCAATTTGCGGTGTAGTTGAATTTTGAAATTGACCATTAACTACTTTGTAAAAATTTGGTTGTCCATTGATATTAAAACTAATGGATAATACAAAACCAACTATATATATGTAATTCATTTTTATCCTCACGGTTTATCTAATTATATTGTCAATTATTTTATCTATTTTTTGTTTAAAATAACTCAAATGTACTCTGTTCCCTTGTTGGAAATAATTTGTTTTGTCAATAACTCGCTCATCTATAATAGGGAAATACCCAGAACCACCTAAATAAGTTATAATTGAAAGATAAGTGTTTTTAGATTTGCTTTGAGTTCTATACTTTAGGTTAAAGATATAGTTAGCTTTTTCTTTCCATGTCTCGGCAACGGTTTGCCAATCAGGACTATATCTAATCATAAGTGTATCGCCATTATCAACAAGTGAGTTTCCAACAATCAAATCCTCAATTATTATTTGTAGTTCAACCATCCTAATCTTTAACCTTGAATTATCTGTTGCTGCATGTACATATACATGTTTTTTAATTACTTTTCCATGGAGTAATAAATCTGTGCTTAGTAAATTGTATTCACTGGGTAGTAATTTTTCTTTCAACATATCAAATATATTCTTTTCTACTATTGACTTTTTTTCTTTAAAAAGAGTTAAATATGCTTGTTTATTCATATCACACTTTTTTCTTAACCACTTTTCTTCATTTATAAACATTCTTTGAATTAGTGCTGGGTTTTGGCGGTAAGCAAGATAAACCATTTTTTTTGCTTCACTCAAATCAATTTCATTAGCTCTACCTTTTGCAACATATTCATCTTTTATTTTTTGTAGATACTTTGCATATTCTTTTGCAGTAACTGTTTCTATTTTTTGTGCATAATTGCTACTTAATAGCAAAGCAAACACAAAAAATATAACTATATATTTTTTCATTTTATCTCCTTTAAAAATTCATTATAATTTTATTTAGTAATAATACTTTAATTCACACAAACCCAACAAAATACCTATGCTGAGTTACCTTAAAGTGTTCTTCTTTTCTGTGGTAAAATTTATAAGTTTTGCAAAAATCTTGCAAATTAATAAAACCATTATAAAACTTAGTTTGTATATAAAAATTGAGAGCAAAATATTCTTTTATGCAGTAAAAAATGGGGGGGGACAAATAGTGTGCCAAGAGAGTTATGTAAAATGTAAAACGGCAAATACAAAAAAGAGATAGCACTTTTTATAGCTGAAATGCTTTTTTTAGAATTGAAGAATATGTGCCATTTTGAGAAAACCACTCTAACCTCTTGTTTTTGTAGTTAGAACTTAAACAAATAAAATTTTAGATGCAAATAGTTTACAATTATTTAATATTTAAGTTAATATTAACGCATTAGTGAGGGTGATTTTTGGGTGTTGAATAAAATAATTAGGAATAGCTATTGTAGAGCTATAGCAGTGCTATTTTTCAAATTTTCTAAACTTGAAAATATTCTAAAATAATTGTAGATTTAATCCTTAAATTTATGAGAATAATGAATAAACATATAGCGAGGCTTTTACGTTCTGCACGTCAGATAAAAAGCCTAAAATAAGATTAACAAAAATGCACCTCTAAAAAATTAGTGGTGCATTTTTTTTGGATTTTGATGTATATAAATGAAGTAATAAAATTTATAGAAGAGTGGGCTCCTAAAGGGGTTGCTTGGAAGGGAGACAACATCGGCTTGCAAGTTGGCGACCCTAAGAACAAGGTTGCCAATATTTTGTTAGCTTTGGATTTTAACGAGAAAGTTTTACGAGAGGCAATTAGAAAAAAATCCAATTTTATAATTACACACCACCCTTTCATTTTTAATCCTATTACAAACCTAAATTTTAATACCAACACTAAAGCCAAGCTAATTAAAGAACTTATCCAAAATGATATTACGCTATACTCTGCCCATACAAATTTAGATTATACAAAAGATGGAGTTAGTTTCGAGTTGGCAAAAAGAATTGGATTACAAAACATCCAGTTTTTGGAGGCACAAGAAAGTAACCAATATAAGTTAGTTGTTTATGTTCCCGCAAAAAACAGCCAACAAGTTTCGGATGCAATTTTTAATGCTGGGGGTGGTGTTATTGGTGAATATTCAAAATGTAGTGTTAAAAATAAGGTTGAAGGAACATTTGAAGGTTCTGCCCTGTCTAACCCAACAATTGGAAAACCAAATAATTTTGAAACCGTAAATGAAATTAGATTAGAAGTGTTAGTAAATTCTTGGAAATTAAATTCGATAATAGATGCAATGAAATTAGTGCATCCATACGAAGAACCTGCATACGACATATTTATGTTGAAGAATAAAAACCTAAATTTTGGTGCTGGTGCAATTGGCGAGTTACCTAAAAGTATTAGTGCAAAAGCATTTCTTTCCTACGTAAAAACATTACTTAAAGCTGATGGCTTAAAATATACCTCAGGTAAAAATTCAAAAATAAAAAGAGTTGCAGTTTGCGGTGGTACTTGCTCCGATAAAATGAATATTGCAATTGCATCTAATGCTGATGCTTTTATTACAGCAGATGTAAAATATCATACATTCCAAGATGCCGAAAACAAAATTATGCTTATAGATGCTGGGCATTACGAAACAGAAGTACCTGTGTTAAATCCGTTAAAGCAAAGATTAGATAAATTTATTAAAAATAAAAAGTTAGCACATAAAGTTTTTAAATATAGTGGTTCAACAAACCCAATAAAGTTTTATAATAACTAAGGAGTAATAAATGATTAACAAATTAGCAACACTATACTCGCTTCAACTTATTGATGACGAATTAGATGTACTAGAAGAACTACGTGGGGATCTTCCTTTAAGGGTAAATGGCTTGAATGCAAAAATTAAAGAAATTCAAGACAAGATTGATGAAAAAAACAATAAAAAATCAGAATCATTAGAAAAAAGAAAAAATAATGATGAAGAGATTGCAAGATTAAAATCGAGCCTTAAAAAGTTTAAAGCTCAGTTGTACAAAGTAAGAAATAACAAAGAATACGATGCTTTAACAAAAGAAATTGACCATTCTGAAACTGAAATTGAAAGACTTGAAACAGAAAATATGTCAATGGAATTAAGTAACGAAAAAATTAAATTTGAAATTGAAGAACTAACTCCAGGTGTTGACGAGCTTAATAAAGACTTAGCCGAAAACGAAGTTGAGCTTAAAAAAATTATTAAAGCTAACGAAATTGAAGAGAAGAAACTTAGAGATAAAAGAGAAAAGATAGCGGTTGAAGTTAAAAAGCCAGACTACAAAGTTTATATGCGAATTAGAAAAGCGTTAAAAGGTAAAGCTATTGTTACCATTAATCGTTCTGCTTGTAGTGGATGCCACAATATAGTTCCATCGCAAAGGCAAATTGAGTTGCGGCAAAATAGACGCTTATTCACTTGTGAATCTTGTGGACGCATTCTAGTTTCTGCAGAAGTTGCCGAAGAAGCAACAAAAAATTTAGGTAAGTCCTAACCAAATTAAATAAAGGCATCTCTTGTGGATGCCTTTATTATACTGAGGGAATATGAAAAAATTGTATTTAAATTATTTGCTAAGATTATTTTTATTTGTTGCATCAATGGTCTATTTCTTTTTTAATAATTCTGATGAAAATAGTGTTTTGCCTTTTGCTCTTCTTTTATCTGTAGGTTTAATAGGGCTTTATTTATTGTTTGAAATTGATAGGAAGCGAACAGAAGAGCTTACTTCTACAAAGCAATGTTTCAGAAGATTCAAATAAATATTTTGATGTTTTAAAAAAGGGAGATGCTTTGGCAATAATTGCACAAAAGCATCCATTTCTTACAGACTTAAAAATGTAACTCGGAGTTTTTCTGCCACAGTTAGAAAATAAAAATAAAATTACCGAAGTATCAAACTACTTTTTTAGTCGTCTTTGGAGAACTCTTATCCTTGTTGGTGCTGGGCTATTTTTTGCATTAACTCTTGGAAGTTTTCTTGATGTGGATATTGTTTCAAGTTTGCAAAATAGCATCTATCTTCCGTTACAAATTTTTTATGCAGAGGTTGCTGGCTTCCTCTCTCCTGGTCCTCGCTACATACTTTATCCAATATTAGCAACACTTAAAGAGCTTGGAGTTAGCACAGGAGTTATTATAGCCTTAATTTCTGGGCATGTTTTAATTGAGCCATCTACATTTTTTGTAGAATCTGGTTTTTTCGGTTTTCGCTTTCCACTTAAAAGATTTATTGTTGCCTTCGTAATAACATTCCTTGCTGGATATGTTACAACATTTATTATTAACTAATTGCAAAATGATAAAAAACAAAATAAAAAATATTCCAGCAGAATTTAGAGTGAGCATTATATTAGTGCTACTTTCATTTTTGCTATTATTTGTTTTTGATAAAAATGTTTTGAAATTACTTTCTAATAATTTAGATATGATAATTAAAATATTATATCTAACTAGCTTTGCAGTAGTAATATCAACAACTATTCATTTTCTCGTTCCATCCGATTTTGTAAAAGATAAGCTAAAGGATAACAAACTAGTTTACCTTTTCTATGCAACAGTTTTTGGAATTCTTACTCCTGGCCCTGTCTATGCAATTTATCCAATTTTATTAGTGATGAAAAAGAAAGGAATTCAAAATCCTATTCTAGTGGCATACATTACTGGACAAACTATTGTAGGACCAGCAAGGATTCCCTTTGAAGTTGGTCTATTTGGCTTGGAATTTTTTCTATATAGAATTGCATTAGCCCTTGTTATGGGACCGCTTGCTGGAGTAATGTATATTTTGCTTTCTAAAGTTATTCCAGATGAAGAGTTGGAAGTATAGTACTAAATATGAATTATAACACAAATTTAGAAAAACACTTTACTGCATCTGCATTAATCAAGAATAATGAGAATAAGGTTCTTTTAGTCTTTCATAGAAAACTTGGTGTATGGCTTTATCCTGGAGGGCATATCGATAATAATGAAACTCCTGATGAAGCAGTAATTCGTGAAGTTAAAGAAGAGACTGGATTAGATGTTGAAATAGTAGGTGATATTGAAATAAGTTTAAATGACAAAGAGGCTGATGTTTCTGCATTACACAAACCTTATGTGATTTTGTGCGAGCGTATTAGTGGTAAAAAAGAGCATTACCATATTGACATGATATATACTTGTAAAATTATTAGTGAGCAAAAACTCAAGTTTAATAAAAGTGAATCAAAGGGGATAGGATTTTTTGGAATTAATGATATTGAGGCCATACCGTTGTTCCCAAATTTTGGAAATCTTTTAAGTAAATTCATAAATGAATGACGTTGACAATGTATGCACATTGTCTTACATTTAAATGTGAAAACTTTTAGATGGAATACTGAAAAAAATGAACTACTTGAAAAGAACAGAGGAATTACATTTGAAGAAATTGTTCAAAAGATATCTTCTGGTTCTAAAGTTATTGAAACAGACCATCCAAATAAAAGAAAGTACCCAAACCAAAAAATTATGATTGTTGATGTAGATGGATACGCCTATTTGGTTCCATTCGTAATGGATAAGGATGAATATTTTCTTAAAACTATTATCCCAAGTAGAAAAGCAACAAAGAAATACCTTGGAGGAAAAGATGTCTAAAAATAAAAAAAATATAATTCTAGATGATTTTGAAAATGAGATACTAGAAACATTTGAAAATGGAAAACTTAAACCATCAAAATCACAAACTGATTTTCAGACTATTGCACAGAATACTATGAAGAAAAACAGAAAAATTAATATTAGAATATCAGAAAATGATTTATCTGCTTTGCAAAGAAGAGCTGCACGGGAGGGTATTCCTTACCAAACCCTTATTGGTAGTGTGCTTCACAAATATGCTAGTGGATTTATGCAAGAAGTAGTCTAACCCATAATTTCTACAAGTGCGTCAAAAACATTTTTTACTGGAATAACATTTATGGAGTATTTCCCTTTTACAGTTTTGTAATTTGTTTTAGGAATTAGAAT
Source organism: uncultured Ignavibacteriales bacterium (assembly GCA_947311785.1). Taxonomy (GTDB): domain Bacteria; phylum Bacteroidota; class Ignavibacteria; order Ignavibacteriales; family Melioribacteraceae; genus 1-14-2-50-31-20. Next base: position 6,669 of record CAMZLW010000011.1, read on the forward strand.
TGATGTGAGTCCTAACTTTTCTGCCTCTTGAATTCGTTTTTCTATTTGGCTAACTCCACGAATTTCTCCACCAAGCCCTACTTCACCAATTGCAGCAAAGCCTTCGTTGGGTTGCTTATCTTTAAAACTTGAAGCAATCGAACAGCAGACAGCCAAATCAGCAGCGGGTTCCATTATCTTTAATCCACCTGCAATATTTAAAAATACATTTGCTGAGGATAAACGCAACTTAACTCGTTTTTCTAAAACAGCAAGCAGAATTGATAGGCGTTTGTAATCAAATCCCGTAGCCACACGTTGTGGGTTTCCATAATTGGATGGAGTAACAAGGGCTTGCACTTCCAATAATACTGGACGACTACCCTCAATTGTTGCTGTAATTACAGACCCAGTTGTGTCGTTTGAGTGTTCGCTTAAAAATATTTCACTTGGATTTTTTACTTCGCTCAAGCCATCATCGTGCATTTCAAAAATGCCAATTTCGTTAGTTCCACCAAAACGATTTTTAAGGGAACGCAAAATTCTGTAATTATGATTCCGTTCGCCTTCGAACTGCAAAACTGTATCAACCATGTGTTCTAGTATTTTTGGCCCAGCAATGTAGCCTTCCTTTGTTATGTGTCCGATAAGCACGGCAACAAAATTTTTACTTTTTGCAAGTTGAATAATGTGGTTTGCCGATTCACGAATTTGCGTTACGGTACCTGGAGCGTTATCTAATTCTGCACGTTGCATTGTTTGAATTGAATCAATCATTACAACATCAGGATTAATTTTATCAATTGCAGATTGAATTAACTCCATCTCAGTAACGGCTAGAACATAAAAATTGCTGGTGTTAAGTTTTAATCGTTTTGCTCGTAAATTTAATTGGGTTGTCGATTCTTCACCACTGACATAAAGCACCGTTCCCTTTATTGACGAGGCTGCTTGCATAACTAAAGTCGATTTGCCAATTCCAGGGTCGCCACCAATAAGCACAACCGAGCCTTGCATAAATCCGTTGCCAAGCACTCTATCAAATTCTGAAATATTTGTCTTAATTCTTTTCTCTTCTGTCTCAATAATCTCATCAAGTTTTACAACATTAAAAGTTGTTGATGAAACGAATGCTTGTTTTTTATTATCAACAAGTTCTTCCGAAAAAGTATTCCACTCATCACACTCTGGGCATTTGCCAAGCCACTTAAGAGTTTCGTAACCACAGCTTGAACAAACATATTTAACTTTTAATTTTGACATTTATTATATCCTGCTAAAAATTGAATTTAATATTTAAAAATAAATTGGTTGAATTAGTTCTAATAATATTTTGTGATTGCGTGGAGTTCGTTTTTTGAACGACGTGGCAATCTATTGAAATCTAAATAACTTTGTGGCAATGCAAGTTCCAACAGATTGCTTCACCCAACAAAAAACGTTGGATTCGCAATGACTAATATTTAAGACTTATATAACCGTTCTCTTTACAAAATTTTGTATTACACTATCACTACTGTTTAGAATCTCATCGTAAGTTCCAGAAAAATATATTTTTCCGTTGTGCATCATCGAAACTTTATCGGCAACATTTTTCACACTAAACATATCGTGAGTTACAACAATTGAAGTTACATTTAATTCTTTATTTAGGTGAACAATAAGTTCATCAATTGAATCGGACATAATAGGGTCAAGCCCAGTGGTGGGTTCATCGTATAAAATGTATTTAGGATTTGTAACCAACGCCCGTGCAAGTCCAACACGCTTTTTCATCCCACCAGAAAGTTCGGATGGTTTCTTCTTCTCAATTCCAGGAAGACCGACAAGTTCAAGTTTTTCAGAAACTATTTTATTTAATTCAGTTTGCGGATAGTTGTAATTGTTTTCAATTAATGGTAGAGAAATATTTTCTTCAATAGTCATCGAATCAAATAGAGCAGCACCCTGAAAAAGAAAACCAAATAATTTGCGAATTTCGTAGAGTTTTTTCTTGCTCAAATCATCAATGTTTTTTCCTTCAATGCAAACACAGCCATTGTCTGGTTTAAGCAGACCAACAATGTGTTTAAGCAAAACACTTTTGCCACATCCACTAGGACCAATAATAGCAAGGGTTTCGCCTTGATTTATTTGTAAATCAACTCCTTGTAAAACTGAATTGTCATCAAAATTTTTGTGTAGGTCTTTTATCTCTATCATTGCATTCTTTTTTATTTATCTTAGCAAAAATAAAATAATAATTATGGAGTTGAAAGGGGAATAATTTTGTTTGCTTTTCAAATGCTGACTTTGGATTCAACTATTTTTATATTCAATTATTAAAATAATTATTTACTGAGAAAAAATGAACATACAAATAATTGGCACAAAAAAATGCAATGGGACTAAGAAAGCACAACGCTTTTTTAAAGAACGTAGAATTAATTTTCACTTCAAAGACTTGGCTGAAAAGGGTTTAAGCAAAGGGGAGTTGGATAACATTTGCAGGAACATTGACTGTGATGAACTGATAGATAAAAATAGCAAGCAATATAAAAAACGTGGGCTGGAATTTATGGTATTTAATGTTGAAGAAGAACTGTTAGCGGATTCACAATTATTAAAAACTCCAATTGTGCGAAATGGAAGTAAAGCCACGCTTGGTGTGGATGAAAGCATTTGGAACGAGTGGATTAAGGAGTGAATAGCTTGTTATTGTGAGTCGCTTTGTTAGGAGCTTTGTAAGAGTCTCAACATAAGAAAATAATTGTGGCTATCTCCATTTCTTTTTGGGAAAGTCATTCTGAACTTGTTTCAGAATCTTAAAAGTTTTAATGTCTTACATAAGAGATGCTGAAGTACTTAAAAATTTAAGCAAGTTGCATGCACCGTAAATTCAGCATGATGCTATGCAAAGGTTTCAATCAAAGTATTCCTACAGTTTTTAAATCATTAACAAGTTGCCTGTGCGATTTAAACTGAATTCCACTCCACCCACATTTTTTTGCGCCTTCAATATATTCTGCAATATCGTCAATAAAGACGTGGCTTTTCGAAGGTTCATTTGTGAAAGCCTCAACAGCTCTGTAGATTTTCTCATCTGGTTTAATTGCACCAACTTCGTGAGAAAGAATTAGCTTATCAAAATGTTTGAGAAACTCATATTTTTCCCATCCATATTTTTGATGAATGAAATTAGTGTTTGATAATAAAACAAGTTTGTAATTCTGTTTTAATATTGGAAGAAGAGCTGTAGTATCAACGTTTTCAACAAATAAATCAGCGTATATGTTTTTTAGCTTTTCTTCGGCTACTTTATTTTCTGTCCAATTCAATAAAATTTTTATAAACTCACTATTACTTAATTCCCAAGTTTCATACTCTCTGTGAACATGATAATTATCGTAATATTTTTTTATAAATCTATCGCCAAGCCCAGCATCAATATCGTTCATCGCTTTTAATATTCGCCCGTAATCAAAGGGGATTAGAACATTCCCCAAATCGAATACAACAACTTTTATTTTATTTGTCATTATGCTTCTTCTTTTTGCTAAGAGTTTTATTTGTGAATGTTTTCAAAATAATTTTATTTAATTTTTTCTTTTTTATCATTTCAACTGCTTTATCTAGTGGCACCCATAGTCGTTCTCTAAAGTGGTCTTCTTCCCATTTTTTAAAAACTTTTGTAACGTCCATTGTATAAACTTTTACGCTACAAGTTCCGCCCCATTTTTTATATTTATATGTGCCAACAATGTTGTCAGAAACAATTCCCCATACACCAGCCTCTTCAACAGATTCTTTAAGTGCCGATTCTTGTGGGGTGTGGTTATCTTCAATTATACCTTTGGGGATAGTCCAGTTTCCCTTTCTAGTAGTTACAAGTAGAATCTCAATTTTCCCTTTATATTTGCGAAAAGGAATAACGCCTGATTGATCAAATATTTCCATAACCTTAACAATTTATTAAAATGAGAATAGTAAAATTATTACCTATATTTTAGAAATGAAAATACTATAATTTTTTATAAAATAACTAAGTCAAATATTCATGAAAAAACTCTATCTTATACGCCATGCAAAATCAAGTTGGGAAGATCATATTCTCTCAGATCATGATAGACCTTTGAGTAATAGAGGTAGAAAAGATGCCCCAATTGTTGGTGATGTTCTAAAATCAAAAAATGTTACACCTGATTTAATTTTATCGAGTACTGCGAGACGTGCATTGAAAACCGCAAAAATATTTTCAACTATATTAAATTATCCAATCGAAAGTATTGTTACTGATTCTACAATTTATGAAGCAACCACACAAAATTTACTTGATGTATTAAGTAAAGTTGACGATAATAATACTACTCTTTTTATGTTTGGACATAATCCTGCATTTACTGTATTGGCAAATCTACTTGGCGATAAATTTATTGATAACATGCCTACGTGTGCTGTCGCTGAATTTGAATTGAGTATAAATTTGTGGAAAGAGGTTCGAGCTGAATGTGGAAAACTTGTTAGTTTTGAATATCCTAAAAAATATTTAAAATAATCTTTCCTATTTCAAATAAATCATAATTCCGAATAAAATATCAATGTTGGATAGTTCAATTTCAATATTGGATTTTGATTTATAGCTATATTCATCATTATTTGGACCTGTCCCAGAAAGCGTGCCACCTTGGTACCGTCCAGTAATTTCAAAAGAAATGGTGTTTGAAATAAATTGAGTTATACCAAGCCCAACATTATATGCAAATCCATCAGCTGTTGTCAGGTTGTGTATATTCCAATGTGCGTTACTATGCCTAGTCTCTGACTTATAATTCCCATATCCAACCGATGCTTCAGGATACATTGCCAAACTAGTTCCAAAAAAAGGGACATAGTAGCGCATCCACAATCCTATAAAACCATGTCTCTCAAATTCTGTTTTCTGATTTTGGAATGCTAGCTCTTTCTCTTTCCATTGAAAATCAAATCCAACAGATAAATCATCCATTACAAAACGACCATTTCTAGAACTGACAGAAAAATTAAAACCATCAACTTGAGAATTATTTATTTTATAATCATCCCAACTAACATTTCCACTTAATCCACCAACCCATCCGCCCTTTGCTAGTGGAATTATAGTTTCTTGTCCAAAAAGATGAGTTACAAAAAGTAGAATAAATATAATGGAACTTCTTTTAATAAATGCGAATGTGGTTATAATACAACCTCTCTTATTATTTGCTAATTTGATTTCCAAAATAGATACGATATATTTGCATCTTAATCTGATTAAATTTTCTTGATTAAGAAAATAATATAATCATAATTATTTCGTGTTATAACACAGAAACAAAATGTGCAAATTTTTGGCACATGTTTTTTATAATTACAATTGCAAAGTATGATAGAAAGTATAATTACAGTTTTATTTGTTGGCTTTACGGCTGGATTTATTTTTGCAATGCCAATTGCTGGTCCAATTAGTATTCTCATTACGTCCAATGCCCTTAAGGGTAAACTACGCTTTTGTGTTCGGACTGCACTTGGAGCTTCAATTGTTGAGGCTGTTTATGTCCTTGTTGCCGTTTACGGAATGACGCTTTTCTTTTCGTCATACAGTAACTGGATTCCCTATCTCTTAATTGTTGGTTCTCTCTTTTTGTTTTTTGTTGGAATAAAAATATTTTCGAGCAAACTAGAATTGCAAAATATTGAAGAGACTGGCAAAAAAATTAATAGTAGCATTGAGGAAAACAAGGGTGGCTTAAGGGCTGGGCTAATTATTAACTTAACAAATCCTTCTCTCTTTTTTGGAATTCTTACATCCTCCTTTATTGTTCTATCGTTTGCTTCTTCTGTAGGATTAAATACGGGTGGATTGGAAATGATGGTTCAAGAAAATGTTGCATCGATGCAAGAGCTTACTGGAGAGACTTTTGATGGAATTGATTCTACATTTGTTGATACTCCAAACCTCAATGGGGATGTGCAACATTCATCGTATTCACTATTGCTGAGCATTATTTATGCGGTATCATTGGCATCTGGAGGATTTGTGTGGCTCTATATTTTGGCAAAACTACTAATTAAATATCGGACAAAAATAAAACTTGCATACTTACAGTGGATTATTCGTGGATTGAGTTTTGTCCTATTTGGAATTAGCATTTATCTTTTGTGGACATCAGTAAATATGCTTATAGTTCAATGAAACAATTGATTCCAAAATCACTGTTGTTGCGAGGAGTCAGTTTTTCATGACGCTACATTGCTTCGCAAAAAAATACTCGTAATAACGGCAAGCACCCAAAAACAATTTGCAGTTAACAATATTAACATTCTTTGTAAAACAATAATTCCTTATTTTTACGGATTAAAAAAAATATAATTATAGGTTAAACGTGAAAAATATTTATCTTGATAGAAATGAAAACAATTACGGTCCATCTCCAAAGTGTTTAGAGGCTGTAAAATCAGTAACTCCAGACTTATTTAATATTTATTCAAGTGCTTATAAAAATGGATACAAAAGTGATTTGTCAAAAAGGCTTTCCGATGATTTTAATATTTCGGAAGATAGAGTGCTGTTAGGTTACGGTGCAGAAGATTTGCTTAAGCAAGTTGTACAAATTTATCTTGAAGAAAAAACAGATAAATTGCTTGTGCCAGACCACTCGTGGTGGTATTACAAAGAGATAGCAAATGAAACCAATAGTATTAGTATTGAGTATCCAATTGTAGAAGGTGAAGAATCCTATGAATATGATATTGATAAGTTGCTTGAAATTTATAATACCGAAAAACCAAAAGTAGTATTTATTGCTTCGCCAAATAATCCAACGGGTAATTCAATTTCTGATAACCAACTTGAGTTTATTCTAGATAGAATGAGTGAATCGGTTGTTGTGCTTGATGAAGCATATTGGTTTAGTAGCAACAATGCAAAGGCTACCGAGCTTGTAAATAAATATTCTAATCTAATTATTATCAGAACATTTTCAAAGTTGTATGCTTTGGCGGGAATTAGAATTGGCTACGCTATTATTGGGGAACAATTAAAACAGATTAAAAAAATATCAAACCGATACCTTGGCTACAACAGAATTTCTGAAAAAATTGCCTTAGCCGCAATGGACTCGCCAGATTACTATAATGATATTGCTACAAAAATGAAAAGTGATAGAGACCTCTATTTTACTGAGCTAAATAAGATTAAAAATGTAAAAGCATTTAAATCGGATGCTAATTTTGTTTTAGTAAAAATTCAAAAAGAATTAATGAGTCCGCTAAAAGAATTTCTTGTTGCAAAAGGTATTGTAATAAAATTTATGGCTGAAGAAATTGTGAACTCTCATTTACGCATCACCATTGGAACACAAGAGCAAAACCGCGAAGTAATTGATGCGATAACAGATTTTTATAAGCAACTATAATTTATGAGTTGGTTCCAAGAATATAAAGCATCGTTAAAACTAATTGATGTCGAAGAACTTTTAGATTTGTTTTTTTATCGTCCACTTGCATTCCTCTTTGTAAAGACGATTTATAAAACCAATCTTACTCCAAATCAAATTACCTCAATTGCTTTAATTGTTGGAATGATTGGTGGCATCTTCTATTTTTTTAATACACATTATGCTATTACAATTGGTGCAATATTACTAATCACATACGATGTATTAGATTGTAGCGATGGAATGATTGCTCGTCTAAAAAAGAATGGAACTTTCTTTGGCAGAATTTTAGATGGCATTGCCGATTACTTTGTAACCGTAACGGTCTATCTTGGAATTGGATTTGGCTTTGCAAGTAACTCCACAGACCCTTTATTCTATTGGGTTTTGTTAGTCTTGGCTGGTGCCAGTAATATAGTTCATGCGGCAACCGTAGATTTTTACAGAAATAAATATATGGATTATGCTTTTAATCGCGATGCAACACTTGGCGAAAACTTAAAAGAGTTTGAAGAAGAATCAATAAAGTTAAATTCACAAAGAGGTAAATATTTTCAAAAATTTGTTGTTTGGATTTACCTCAAATATTCTTCCGCACAGTTAAAAGCATCGGATAGCAAAGATTCCTCAAACATTGTTAAATACAATAGAGAGAACTACTTAAAGAAGAACAAAAGAATTTTACACCTTTGGACTTACCTTGGACCAACCACCGAATTAACTCTAATTATTGTTGCATCATTTTTCAATAGGTTAGATTTATTTATGTGGGTTATGGTTGTTGTTGGAAATTTATATGCACTTACACTTTTTATAGTGCAATCCCAAATTAATAAAAAGATAGAATTAGAAGGCTCGGTTAGTTAAGCAATAAAAATTATTGTAGAGGATGGGCATGCCCATCCTCTACAATAGCTACAAAATTTAAAACTAAAAATTGAGATTAAATGAAAGCTGTAATACTTGCTGCTGGCGTGGCTTCGCGATTAAGACCACTTACAAATAATACTCCAAAATGTTTATTAAAAGTTGGAGATAAATCAATACTTGAACGAACAATTGATAATTTAGTGAAAAATAATATTTCAGAAGTTATTGTTGTTACTGGTTTCTTACGAGAAATGATAGAGGAATTTCTTGTTAAGAATTATCCAAATCTTAGTTTCACCTTTATTTACAACGCAAAATATGATTCCACTAATAATATATATTCTTTGTGGATGACAAAAAGTGAAATTCTTGGTTACGAAATGTTACTTATGGATAGCGATATTGTTTTTGATAGTAGAATTATTGAGCAATTGCTGTCATCCAGATATGCGGATTGTCTTGCGTTGCGTTCATCCAAAGAACTTAGCGAAGAAGAAATTAAGTGTATGCTAAATGAAGATGGAAGCATAAAAGAAATTAATAAAACTATGAATCCCAATGATGCGGTTGGGGAATCTATTGGAATTGAAAAATTTTCTAAAGAGTTAGTGCTTCGTTTATTCACAATTTTAGATAGAAAAATTCTGGATAAAAAAGAAGTAAACATTTTTTACGAAGCGGCATTTCAAGATGCTATGAATAGCGGAGCAAAAATTTTCCCCGTTGATGTTGAAAATTACAAATGTATGGAGGTTGACACTGCCGAAGATTTTGAAACGGTGGCTTTGGTTGTAAATGAAATGCAATAATTATTTGTGTTGATAGTCAAATCTTGGTAAAGATAATTTTTTCTTTAATGCAAAAAGTCTTAATCCAAAACCAACTAATAGACTAATAACCATGCCTACATTGGTTGAAACGTTAAAGGTTTCTAAAATGTAAAATATAATTCCACTCAATAATGCAATTGTTCCGTATAGCTCTTTTCTAAAAACAAGTGGAATTTCACGGCTAAGAACATCACGAGTAATTCCACCAGCAACACCACTTAAAATTCCCATTATAATTGATATCCAAGCTCCGTGCCCTAATAACATTGCTTTTTGAACTCCAAGTATTGCAAAAAGAGTTAGCCCAAAAGCATCGGCTATAACAAGGACTTTAAAAGGAAATCGGATGCGATTAATTGTTAGAAGTGTTAATAAGCTTACAACTATTGCAACAATTATGTATGTAGGATTTGTAACCCAGAATACTGGAGTTGAGCCAAGCAAAAAATCACGAAGAGTTCCACCACCCACTGCAGTTACAATGCCTAATATTACTGTTCCAAACGGATCCATTTGCTTTTTGCCAGCCGCTAAAACTCCAGAGATTGCAAACACCGAAATACCAAATAAGTCAAGCCAATAGAGCATTGTGAGCTACCTAAAAAATATATTTATTCCAGCATAAACCGAAATAAAATTGCTAGTTGAATAACTTGTTGCGTACCCCTCATTGCCAAGATTATGAACGTCTTCGTTAAATATATAATGGTAGCGTGAACTTATATCAAAATTCATTACTTCATTTATTGGATATTCAACTCCAATGCCCAAGCTAATACTCCCATCGGTAGTTTTATCTGACCGCCTGGTAACATTGCTTGAAACGCCACTTTCATTAATATATTTTCCATATACTTCGCGAGTAATTTTATATACTCCACCCTCTAATAAAAGATATGGTTTAAAACTCATTTCTGTTTTAGGAAAATATTTCACATTTACTAATATTGGAATTGCACTTATTGGTGCTTCAATATTGTAACTCCCTTTGTTACCGTTCTTTTTTACATCTTTGTTGAAAGCATCTAAATCTAAAGACCAAGCGTTGTAGCCAATAATAGCAGATACACGTGCAGTTTCGCTAAAGTTATAAAATATTCCTCCAAAGCCACCAAAGGCTGCATTATAATAATTTGCAAAATCTCCTGTTGGGAAATTCATTCCACCTTTTACGGTAAATCCGTATTCACCTTTTTGCGAATATGCAATTGATGTTAAGAGCAAGAGTGCGAAAAATACTTTTTTCATTTTTAACCTAAGATTAAATAGTTTAATTTGTTTTTTTTGTGTCATGCACAAATCAATATGGTTTTTGAAAAATCTTTTGTAAATACGAGTATCTTTGTGCGAAAAAATCTAATGAGATTGCCACACCGTTCAAAAACCGAACGGCTCACAATGACGAATTAATCAGAAAACCACTTTGTTGTTAGCATATAAAAGCTTCTAAGTTCAAAAAAAATAATTAATTCCAGCAGCAATGGAAAGGAAAAAATGTGTTGAAGATGTTCCTTCAACAGCACCACTGTTATTGCTTCCATTAACTGATTGTGCATTAAGAAGTGTATTCATTTTAATTTGAAAATCTAACATCCACTCTTTGTTAATTGGTGTAACTATACCAGCACCTGCACTTACCATGGGTCTAAATCCAGAGTCTTTTAATTCTGGAATGGAATTTGATTCTTCAGCATCACCAGGTTTACCAACCCAAGTATAACTTCCCGTTGCCTTTTGCGTGTAGTAGAAAAATCCTAACTCTACTGAAAAATATGGACGCACTTTTGTATTGGTAGCATAATATTTAATTCCAAAAGTAAACGGAATAATACTTAGTGGTGCAGTAATATCAAAACTTGTGTAATGGTCGTTTGTGTTTTTTAGGTTAAAACCGTTGTTGTCGAAACCCCACTTAGTGTACCCAGTATTAAGAGAAAATTGGATATTATCAGCAAATGGATAAAGGATTCCGATGTTAAAACCAATGTCACCATTATAGGTATTATCAAAATTAAAAACAGGGGAGTTGTAGCCAAGCTTTATATCAACTCCTCGCTGAACTGTTTGTCCATTTGTGAGAGTTGCTGATATAATAAATAAAAATATTATTAGTGCTTTGCTCATTAAAAAATTCCTTAATAAATAATGTAATACTCTTTTGCCTGTTTGTATAGGGTTGAAATAACAACTTTAAAAATCACAATTGTTGGAATAGCTAAAAGCATTCCCCAAAATCCAGCAATGATAGAGCCACCAGTAACACCAATAACTACAACAAGTGGATGAAGATTAACAGCCTTGCCAAGAACCAGTGGTTGGAAAACGGCGTTGTCTAAAAACTGAGCAGTTAGTACAACAACTAATACACCAAGCAAAGGATTGTCGGGTAAGAACGGCAGTATTGGGTCGATGCCCTCAACAATTATTGCATAAAGAATTCCAGTTCCAAGCCCAATTACCGGACCCAAAAATGGAATTGCATTTGAAATGCCAGCAACAATTCCAATTAAAATTGCAGCTTGAATTTTAAACCCAATAAACAGAAGACCAAGAAAAATAGTTATGCCAACAAGAGCCGATTGTAACAGCGTTCCGCGTAAGTAATTACCAATAGCCTTATCTACATTGGCAAAAGTTGTAAATGCCATTTCAAAATATCTGTTGGGAACAATGCCAAGAAAGAAGTTCTTTATTTCACCTTCGTCAATAAGTATAAAGATAAAAACGAATGGAAGAATTATCCAAGTTGAAATTGCATTTAAGAATATTGCAATTCGTGAGGTGGATTTAGTAGCGGAAACCATTGGAAACATTCCACCATCTGTTTGCGTAATTTCTTTAATTTCGTGAGCAGGAAGTATGGGATGTTTTAAATTATCGTTGTAAAAAAATAAAATTCTTTTGGAAACAAGTGCATTATCAATGTAGCTTTGAAATTCTGCAACCTCACTTTTATTGAGTGCTAGAAAGGAGTTTATGCTTTCAAACATTTGATCTAGTTCATCGCCAATTAAATTATCAACAATATTTCCTTCGCTTTCAAAATCCTTTTTACCTAAAAACGCAAGAAAATTTTCATTCAATTTATATTGAAGTTGTATTCGTAATTCAAGTGCTTCTTTGTCGGATGGAATTGCGGATACTATCTTTTGCCCCAGAACAAAAACTAAAAACGAAAATGCACCTAATAAAATTATAATTGCAAAAGCTTTTGGAATACCTTTGCGGCGTAAGTAATTAATGCCAGGTAGTGAAATGTATGCAGCCAAAGTCCCCATCAATACTGGAAGAACTAAATCTTGCAAAGCAACTATGAGATATCCAAACACAACAATAAAAAAAGTGAATAACGAAAAATAAAAAATACGCGACCTATTTAGTCTTTCGCTATTTCTCATTTAACTTCCTCTTTAGCTCATTCATTTCATTTTCCATTCTAATAACTTGTGCGGTTGTATCCTTTAATCGCTTACCAGTTATTATTGCAAGGTGCATCATAATGTTTCCACCAATTTCGGGATGAGTTTCAAGAAGCTTATTTAAGTCTTCTCTAAAAATTGCAATTGCTGTTGTAGGCTCCGAAACTAAAGCACCAGCAGAGCGGGGCGAACTATCTAACAAAGCGAGTTCACCAAAAATATCTCCTTTGCCTAAACGTGCAATTTCAACATAATCTTCATCAGAATTTTGCTTAACAATTTTTACCTCTCCCTCTTTAATAATAAACATTGCAGCACCAGGTTGCCCTGTTTTAAAAACAAATTCATTTGGTTCAAATGTTCGTTCAAATGCAAATTTAGAAATTATCTTTAATTCACGCTTACTTAGTTTACTTAGTAGTGGTATTTGCTTTAGTATTTCTACAAGGCTTTTATTTTTATTGGATATTAATTCACTGCTGTAATCTTTCCAAAGGCTTTTTGTTTTTATTGGATCTTCCATGGGCTTTTACTAGACTTTTAAATAATATTGATGGAGTGCAATATAATAGATATTAATCAAAATTATTTGGATTTATTGGGAGCAAGGGGGGGATTAAACTACAGAAACAACCCACCATCTGAATAGAGCAATTAGCAAAATTACTGCACCTTCTGTTTTGGTAATTCTCCAACCAATACGCATAAAGATAAAAAGAAAAATTAAGTAGGCTGCTAGAATTACAAGACTGTAATAATCACTTTGAGTAATTGTTAATGGACGAATAATTGAAGCGGTGCCAAGTACACCAAGCATATTGAATAAATCGCTACCAATTAAGTTGCCAATTGAGAGTCCGTATTTGCCTTTGAATAATGCAACAAGAGAAGTTGCTAATTCTGGAACAGATGTGCCAGCAGCTACAATTGTAATTCCAATCATCCATTCCGAAATACCAAACTCACGAGCAATTTCAGAAGCAGATATCACAAGAAAATGTGCACTACCTATAATTAGTGTAACACCAAAAATTAAAATTGGAACATCGAACCACCGAAAATCTCCCTCTGGAATTTCTTCATCTGTTTTAACTTTTGAACGAATTAAAAATATGACGTAGCTAATAAGAGTTAAAGCTAAAATTATTCCTTCAACAAGAGAGAGGGTTAAATCGTAAAAAAAGATAAGTAATAATAAACCAGTAACAACAAGTAGTGAAGCATCTCGATAAACTAAAATTTTGTTGGTTTTTATTGCACCAAAAATTGCAACTAGCCCAAGTATAATTCCAAGATTAAAAATATTTGACCCAACAACATTACCAACCGAAATAGCCATTTTGTTAGCCATTGTTGCCGATATTGTAACAGCAAATTCTGGTGCCGAAGTTGCAAACGCAACAATGGTAAGCCCAATAACAAGTTCCGACATTCCAAGTTTTTTTGCAATACGCGATGAAGCCTCTACAACCCAATGGGCACCGCCCCATAATCCCAAAATTGTGGCAAAGATTATTATTAAATTAATAGTTGTTGACATATTTATTGTTGTTTTTGAAAATAATGTGAGGTGCAAGTAACGTAAATAATGTTACTTATTCAAGTATGAAGATGGGAATGGTGGAAAAATGAAAAAGCTAGAATGGGTGCATAAATATTCAATTCCATCTTTTTCACTTTTCTATTCTTTTGTTTTTTAATCTTCTGGATTGTAAGATAGCTCAATCTTTATGTGAAAATCTGCACCGCTGAACATTGTATATTTTACATCGCCAATTGTGCATTTGTAATCTTCTCCAACAAGTTCACTAACAGTTTTTGCAATGCCACTTTCAATATCGGCAATGCTAACAGCTTTAAGTTTGTTTTGTAGCAATTTATTTACATCAATTGTTTTTTCTTTGTTGTCTGTCATTTTATTTCTCCAAATAATTTTCTAAATCCTAGACGATAAATATAATACTTTGTTCGTTATTAAAACCATTTTTTGAAACAAGACTAAATTTTTTAGGTTCTACATAAAAACAAAATGTAACCATTAAGAATATATCGCTCCTCTGGAGCTTTTAATTTTTCCATTATTATTGCTTACTAACATTCCACCGCTATGCGGTTTATGATAATTAACTGCGGAGCAGTGATACGTTAGTAAACCATGTGCAAACAAAATTATAAAGCTCCAGAGGAGCGACATGCTTTTTTTTGAACTTGCTCTTATTAGTCGTAAAATTCAAACAAATATTTATCATTAAATTCAATTTCAAATTTATTTAGTAATTCTAAATATTCTTCGCGAAATGCTTTTTCTCTATGATGGATTTCCTGTTCTTGTATATACTTTATTACTCGTGGAATTTGGGATTTACTATATGTGAAAGCTCCGAAGCCACGTTGCCATTCAAATTTTCCGCGAATTAGTTTATTTTTGTTAATATAATTTGTCGTGTTTGCTTTTATATCACGAACCAAATCAGATAATGAAATATTTGGTGAAAACCCTACAAAAACATGAATATGATCTGGCATACCGTTTATAATCATTGGTTTTTGATTACAACCTTTAATAATGCCTATTATATATTTGTAAACATCGTCTTTTATATTACTATTAATAAGGTTTGCCCGTCCCTTAGGGGAAAACACTAGTTGTGCATAAAGTTGAGTATATGTATTTGCCATAGCACTAACTCGTTGAAGTTATAATTATTTATTAGATATTACGTAGCCAAAACATAAACCTAAATTGAGCGACTCTAAGAATAAAAATTTATGAATAAAGGCATTGCGAAAATCCATTGGGTTTGTGGCAGTTTGCTCAAGATTGCCACGTTGTCCAGAAAACATCGGACTCCTTGCAATGACATTTTTAAAATTGCTCAATTTGTGATAAAATAAAATATTATCTACCTAGCAAAAAAAAGCAAGGTATAATAAATTAACTTCTAATTAAAGCAAGTAATTCATTTGTTTTTGTTTTCATTAATTCAGCATCCTCTTTAGATTCAACGTTTAATCGGAGTAGCGGTTCAGTGTTGCTCATTCTAATATTAAATCGCCATGTGTCATATTCCACACTAACGCCGTCGAGTTCATCTAATTTTCCATCGGAGTATTTTGCTTTTATTTCTGCAATTTTTTCTTTTGGATTTTCAAGTGTTGTGTTAATTTCTCCAGAGCATGGATATTTAGAAATCATATCGCCAACAAGCTCCGAAAGAGTTTTTCCTTCTTCTGCCATTAATTGCATTACAAGTAAGAAGGGAATCATACCACTATCAGAATAAGCATTTTCGCGGAAGTAGTGATGGGCTGACATTTCGCCACCATAAATAGAATTTACTTCGCGCATTTTTTCTTTAATAAAAGCGTGTCCACTTACAGATACAACTGGAACTCCACCATTTGCCTCAACAATTTCAACAGTATTCCAAATTAATCTAGGGTCGTGAACAATTTTTCCGCCTGGATTATTTTTAAGAATCGATTTTGCTAATAATCCAACAATGTAATATCCTTCAATAAACTCGCCGTTTTCATCAAAGAAGAAACAGCGGTCGTAATCTCCATCCCAAGCTACGCCAAGGTCTGCATTGTTTTCTTTTATTGCATCCATTGTTGGCTTTCTGTTTTCAGGAAGCAATGGATTTGGAACTCCATTTGGGAAGGCTGAATCTGGATTGTGAAAAACTTTAATCATTTCTATTGGTAGCTTATCTTCAATAGCATCAAGGGCAGGACCCACGCAACCATTACCAGCATTTACAACAACCTTAAGGGGTTTCATCTTTTTGGCATCGTAAAACTGATTAAGACTCAAGATAAAGTCGTGCATAATATCTAATTTTTCTACTTTCCCTTTCGCTACAGCAATTTCGCCTAAATCATCATTCAAAATCATTTGCTCTACTTCACCTAATCCAGAAGCGTAGCCCATTGGAACAGAGCCTTTCTTCACAAATTTTAATCCATTATATTCTGGAGGATTGTGGCTTGCGGTAATCATAACACCGCCATCGGCATCTAAATACGGAGTTGAAAAGTAAATCATTTCAGTTCCACACATTCCTAAATCTACTACATCACACCCAGCATCTGTAAGTCCGTTTGCTAAAGCTTCAGAAAGTTCTGGAGACGAAGTTCTAATATCCATACCAATAATTACTTTTTTTGCATTGTTAAGTTTTACAAATGCTCGTCCTACTTTATATGCTACATCTACATTCAATTCTGATGGAACTTTGCCTCGTATATCGTATGCTTTAAATCCTGGAATATTTGCCATTATGCTTTCCTCAAATAAGTTATAATTATTTTTTTGTAGTACAAAATATCTGTAATTAAAGTAAATAACAAGAGAGGGGGGGGGATAGAAAATAGATTGTCAGATATCTGATTTGAGACGCAAAATAAATATGTAGAGGCAATTCGTGGATTGTCTTTGCAAAATATTATTCAATCCAAGCAAAATTGCACTAAAAGAAATAAATACTTTATTTATATTTGCTCATTAAATTAAATAAAAATTTTTGAGGTTTTTGCTATGAATTTTGAGATTTCCGACAAATTTGTTGATAGGCATATTGGTTCTAATAGTAATGAATTAGCTGATATGCTAAGTGAACTAGGATTTAATAATAAAGATGAATTGCTTGATAAAGTTATACCCGAAAGTATTCGTTTAAGGAAGCAATTAAATATTGAAAAAGGGATAAGTGAAGTAGAATTATTAGCAGAGCTAAAATCTATTGCCGAAAAAAACAAAGTTTTCAAAAATTATATTGGTCTTGGATATTATCCAACAATAACTCCAGCAGTTATTCAGAGAAATATATTCGAGAATCCAGGCTGGTACACACAATACACACCGTACCAAGCAGAAATATCGCAGGGACGTTTGGAAGCATTATTAAATTTCCAAACAATGGTTGTTGATTTAACCGCACTACCATTGACCAACGCATCGTTGCTTGATGAAGCAACTGCTGCTGCTGAAGCTATGTTTATGTTTTATAACTCGCGCAAACGGGATAAAAAGAAATCAAATGTATTTTTAGTTGCCAATGATATTTTTCCACAAACCTTAGATGTACTTAAAACAAGGGCTAATCCTATTGGAATTGAATTACGCGTTGTAGCTGTAGGCGATTTTGAATTAGCCGATGATGTGTTTGGAATGATTGTTCAATACCCTAATGTTGACGGGGATATTGTTGATTACACAGAGCTGTTTGCAAGAGCCGAAGAGAAACAAATTTTCAAAGTAGTTGCCGCAGATATATTAAGCTTGGCATTGCTTAAACCTCCTGGCGAGTTTGGTGCCGATTGTGCAGTTGGTTCAACACAGCGTTTAGGAGTTCCAATGGGTTTTGGTGGCCCCAGTGCTGGATATTTTGCAACAAAGGAGAGTTTTAAACGTCAAGTTCCTGGCAGAATAATAGGCATATCGGTAGATAGCAACGGCAACCCAGCTTACAGAATGGCTTTGCAAACAAGAGAACAACATATTAAACGTGAAAAAGCTACTAGCAATATTTGTACATCGCAAGTGCTACTTGCCATTATGTCTGGAATGTATGTAGTGTATCATGGTGCAGAAGGAATAAGAGACATTGCAGAAAGAATTAATAATTTATCAAGATTATTAGAAAAGTTAGTAGCAAGTTCTAATGTTAAGCAACTTAATAAAAATTATTTTGACACAATAAAACTGAAATTTGAAAACATAGATGTTGTTAGTTCCATTAAGAAAATTGCACTTAGTAAAGAAGTAAATCTCAGATATATTAATGAAACAACAATTGGAATTTCTCTCTCGGAAACTACCTTAACCAATGATGTTATAGAAATTGCTAACATTATTAAAGATGCACTTAATGAAAACTTAATTTCTATTGATGATGTTAATGCCGTTGAAAAATTGGATAAGTCAATTGATAAAGCATTAGTTAGAGAATCTGAATACTTGTTACATAAAGTTTTCAATTCGTACCACTCAGAAACAGAGTTGATGCGATACGCAAAGAAATTAGAGAATAAAGATTTATCGTTAACTACTTCGATGATTCCACTTGGTTCCTGCACAATGAAACTTAACGCCGTAGCAGAACTCTATCCAGTTTCGTGGCGTGAGTTTGCCCAACTACATCCGTTTGCACCACTAAATCAAGCAGAGGGATATATGGAATTGTTTGAAAAATTTGAAGAGCAACTGTGCCAAATAACTGGCTTTGCTGGTGCATCGCTTCAACCTAACTCGGGTGCACAGGGTGAATATACTGGTTTAATGGTAATAAAAGAATATCATAAAAGTAGAGGAGATGAGCATAGAAATATTGTATTAATCCCTTCTTCCGCACATGGCACAAATCCAGCAAGTTCAGTAATGGCGGGCAATAAAGTAGTTATTGTTGCTTGTGATGATTGGGGCAATGTTTCTCTTGAAGATTTAACCGCTAAAGCAGAAGAGCATAAAGAGAATCTTTCTGCTTTGATGCTTACTTATCCATCAACGCATGGAGTATTTGAGCATAAAGCTGTTGAAATGTGCAAAGTTGTTCACGACAATGGAGGACAAGTTTATATGGATGGTGCAAATATGAATGCACAAGTTGGATACACAAATCCAGCTATTATTGGTGCTGACGTTTGTCATTTAAATTTACATAAAACTTTCGCAATTCCTCACGGAGGTGGTGGACCTGGAGTTGGACCCATTGTGGTTGCAAAGCATCTTGTTGAGTTTCTTCCTGGACATTCTGTTGTGGATATAAATAAATCAAAATCAATTACGGCAGTATCAGCTTCGCCTTGGGGAAGTGCATCAATAATTCCAATCTCATATGCATATATTAGAATGATGGGAAGCGAAGGCTTAAAGGAAGCAACTGCTGTTGCAATAATTAATGCAAATTATATTAAAGCAAAATTACAAAAGTATTACACAGTTCTTTATACCGGAGTAAACGGAAATGTTGGACACGAGCTTATTTTTGATATGCGTAAATTCAAAAATAGTGCAAATATTGAAGTGGAAGATATTGCTAAAAGGCTTATGGATTATGGGTATCATGCTCCAACCGTTTCTTTTCCAGTTGGAGGAACTTTAATGGTTGAGCCTACAGAAAGTGAATCTAAATTTGAATTAGATAAATTCTGCGATGCAATGATTTCCATAAGAAATGAAATTAAACTTATTGAAGATAACCAAATGGATAGGGTTGATAATCCATTAAAAAATGCACCACATACAAGTGTTGAAGTAACTAAAGATGCATGGGAACATCCGTATTCCCGTGAGGTTGCTGCTTTCCCATTTGAGCAAAGTAGAGAATACAAATATTGGCCTGCTGTTGGTAGGGTTAATAATGCTTACGGTGATAGAAATTTGGTTTGTAGTTGTTTGCCACTTAGCGAATATGAAGAGGAATAAATGAATACTTGTGAAATATTAAAAGGAGCTAAAACCATTGCTGTTGTTGGTATTTCTAGCAACCCCAATAGAACAAGCAGAATGATTGCGGATTATCTTATTACTACTGGCTATAATGTTGTAGGCGTTAATCCTGGTAAACCTAAAATTGAGGGAATTGAAGTTTATGCTAAGTTGACAGATATTCCATTCCAAATTGATATTGTTGATGTATTCAGAAAATCTGAAGACATACCACAATTAATTGATGATGTTCGTGCAATAAGCCCAAAAGTTCTTTGGTTACAGTTAGGCATTAAAAATGATGAAGCTGTTAAACCCTGTATAGATAAGGGAATAATTACAATTCAAGATAAGTGCATAAAGATAGAACATAGCATTTGCTTTTAAGTGGGGGAGTGTAGTAGATCTTTTTTTTATTTAAACATATAAATAAACTAGTATTACTGATACTGCTTTTTACATCATATTTGTTTGCTCAAAACAATAATAAGCAGTTAGAACAAAGCGAAATCTCTTTAGTTGTTGATAAAATAATTATTTCTGGAAATGAAAGGACAGAAGAATTTGTGATTTTGAGAGAGCTTACTTTTTCTGTTGGAGACACGGTCAATAGCAAAATCCTATTTTTTAATCGTGAACGAATTTTTAGTTTAGGAATTTTTACAAAAGTTAAACTTGAATTAAATAGGGAAAATGGAAAGAATACAGTTGTTATTCATATTGAAGAGAGTTGGCATATTTTTCCTGTGCCGTTTCTAGACATAAGAGAAAAAACTCTTGAGCGAACATCCTATGGAATAAGCTTAAAATATAAGAATTTTAGAGGGCGTAATGAAACCATTAGAGCTACTGTATCATTGGGCTACGACCCTTTTTATAGTTTACAATATGAAAATCCTCTTATAATTTCTTCAGCTGATATTAGCTTTTATTTTACTGGTTCTTTTGGTACTCCAATAAATAAGAGTCCAACATTAGAGGAAGTAAATGGTTCTGAATTTGATTTCAAAAATATTAGTATAAGCACAATGTGGGGGAAGAGACTGAACAAAGCAAATAATATCTTTTTTGTTTTGGGATACTCAAGCATTATTGCACCAACCGATGCAATTAATCCTTATATGGCAAGTGGCACAGCTACAGATGATGCCGTATCTACAGGGTTTATATATATATTCGATTCTCGAAATCTTAGGCAATATGCAAATAGAGGTTTATTTTTTCAATTAGATTATTTGAATATGGGAATTGGAAGCAGTAGAATAAATTACAATAGTGTTAATTTAGATATCCGAAACTATCGAGAAATTTATAAATCACTTATCATTAAAGGGCGTATAAGTGCAAGACATACATTTGGCAAAAAAATCCCGTACTATTATTATTCAAGATTAGGTTATGGCTATTATACACGCGGCAACAGATATCTAATACGTGAAGGAAACAATAGGTTGCTTGGTTCTGTTGAGTTATCCTATCCAATTTTGCCAGAGTGGAATTTTGCTATTGACTTGCCATTGTTACCGCTAAGTTTAACTCGCACACGCATTGCTGTTCATCTCAATATGTTTGCTGATGCAGCAACAGTGTTTAATAATGGTAATAGGGTTTTATTAAATAATTTTAATTCTGGCTATGGATTAGGACTAACATTTTTGTTTTTACCGTATAGTGCTTTTAGAATTGAGTATGCATTTAACGAAATGGGCAAAGGAGAACTTTTGATTGAAACAGGAATATCTTTCTGATATTGAACTTTATTATTCATCGGAAATAAATGGTAAAAGCCTTGTTATTACTGGCGATGAACATAAGCACATAACCAAAGTTATGAGGCATTCAGTTAGCGATGCACTTAATGTAACTGATGGAAAGGGAAACTACTTTGAAACTACGATTGATGAAATAAATAAAAATAATGTAGTAGCTAGTATTACAAATGTTGAAAAGTATAAAAACGACTTGAAGAACATTACCTTTTGTTTCCCTCGCTTGAAAAATAATAATCGTTTTGAATTTGAGTTGGAAAAATCGGTTGAGTTAGGAATTACAAACTTTATAATTTTTCATTCCGAAAGAACAATTCCAAAAGGAGAAAAATTAATACGTTGGAATAAAATTGCACTTGCAGCAATGAAGCAATCACTCAGAACATTTTTGCCTAAAATGGAGTATGTGAAAACGTTAAAAAATATTGATAAACTTGATGGAATAAAAATTATTTTCGATCAAAAATCAAAAAATGATTTAATAAGATTTCTTAATGAAACAGATAAAAGTAATGAAAAGATTTTTTTTATATTTGGTCCAGAGGGTGGTTTATCAGAAAAAGAATTATCATCTATTGAAGAATCTAAAATAATTAGATTAACACAAAATAGGTTAAGGGCAGAAACAGCGGTAGTAACAGCCGCCGCAATAATTTCAATATCAAAATAGATACTATTATAAAGGGTTATAATGAATTTACTTCAAACAATTGGCAACACACCATTAGTAAAACTAGAAACAGTTACAAAAAATGTAAAAGCAAATATTTTTATTAAACTAGAATACATGAACCCTGGCGGAAGCATAAAAGATAGAATTGCAAAATATATGGTTGAAAAAGCTGAGGCAGAAGGGAAGCTAAAGCCTGGCGATACAATTATTGAAAACTCATCGGGCAATACAGCAATGGGGTTGGCAATTGTAGCACAGCAAAAAGGATATAAATTAAAAATTGTAATTCGGGATACTACAAGTAAAGAAAAATTGCAAATGCTAGAGGTACTTGGAGTTGATGTAATAAAAGTGGATGCAACTATACCACCAGAAGAAAAATACTCGTATAATAATTTAGCTAAAAGTTTAGCGGAAAATGACAAAGACCTTTACTACATTGACCAGCACAACAATTTGGACAACAACGAATCGTATTACAAAACACTTGGTCCTGAAATATGGGAACAAACAAAGGGTAAAATTGATTATCTAATTGCTGGTGTTGGTACAGGTGGCTCATTGTTTGGAACAGCAAAATATTTGAAGGAGAAAAATCCGAGTATTAAAATTATTGGAATTGACCCAGTTGGCTCGGTCTTTTACGATTATTTCAAAACTGGAAAACTAGTAGAGTCGAAGCGATACTTTGTTGAGGGCATTGGCGATGAATTTTTAATTAAAACTGCACAATTAGAATTTCTTGATGACATGATGCAAGTAACCGACAAAAAAGTTTTTGGCTGGACAAAAAAACTTGCATGCGAAGAAGGAATAATTGCTGGTGGTTCTAGCGGAGCCAATGTTTATGGGGCATTACAACTTGCGAAAGAATTAGACAAGGAGGTAAATATAGTTACACTTGCACCAGATTCTGGTTATAAATATTTAAGTACAATTTATAACAACAAATGGATGCAAAAAAATGATTTGTTATAAATTGCATTAATACGCGATGGTACAATGAAAAATAAATTGTATAGGTGTGCTTCAGATAAATACTTACAACAATTCAATAATTTTTTTTACAAGTTTTTCAAATTTTTCTTTTACTAATTCTGCTGTTTCCATTACTTCATTGTGATTCAATTTATTTGGCGAAATACCAGCGGCATAGTTTGTTATACATGAAATTGCTCCAACTTCCATCCCTAGAGTAGAAGCATAAATTGCCTCGTGAACAGTTGACATCCCTACTGCATCGCCACCAAGCTTTTGTGTCATTCTTATTTCGGCTTTTGTTTCGTAACTAGGTCCTGTGCTATACCAGTAAATGCCTTCTTTTAATGGAACCATTTCAGCAAGTGCTGCTTTTTGAATTAAGCTATTAATATTTGTAGATGGAAAATCAAAAAATCTCTTTCGCATTTCCGTAGTTGCAAACCCAATTAGTTTAGCTAACTCATTTTTAATATTAAAAGTATTCATTGATGTAATAAGCATTAAGTCGGCTGGTTGTAAGTGGTTTAATCCACCAGCAGCATTGGTTAAAATTATTTTTTTAACTCCGAGTTGATGTGCAATAAAAACTGGAAGAACACATTCTTGAATTGAGTACCCTTCGTATGGGTGAATTCTGCCTTGATAGATTAAAAGTTTTTTGCTGTGTAATTCTGCAAAATGAATAAAACCTTTATGACCTTGAACTGTCGATTGGGGATAGTTGGGCAGTTCGTCAGTTGCAAAAGTTTTTACAATTTTTGTTTCTTCTGCAAACTCACCAAGTCCACTTCCAAGTATTAGCCCAATCTCTGGTTGGAAAGGGATTTGTGATTTTAATGTTTCAATTAAATTTTTGTATTGTAAGTTTAAGTCAATCATAATATACCTAAAATAAAATTCCAGCCAATGTTGCCGTCATTAAAGTTGCTAAAGCTCCACCGAGTAATGCACGTAAGCCAAGTTTTGCAAAGTCCGATTTTCTATTTGGAGCAAGTGGCGAAAGCCCTCCAATTTGGATTGCAATAGAACTAAAGTTTGCAAATCCGCAAAGAGCGTAGGTTGCCATCAAAATAGTTTTTTCATTTAATAATTCTTTTGATGCAATAAGCGAACTCATATCAAAATATGCAACAAATTCATTCAGCACAATTTTTGTTCCAAAGAGGGAACCAAACTGCATCGCGTTCTCCCACGGAACGCCTATTCCGTAGGCAAGGAATTGTAAAACAAATCCAAGAATAAATTGAAGATTTAAAGGAGTGCCATATTCAGCCACAAGAAATTGATTTATTCCAATCATTTCACCAAGTCCTTCGAGCATAAAATTTGATAGAGCTATAAGTGCAATAAATGCAAGTAACATTGCCGCAACATTTAGTGCAAGTTGCAAACCATCGCTTGCACCAGTAGCAGCGGCTTCAATTACATTTGAAGAAGTCTTTTCAATTTCAACTTTAATTTCGCCCTTTGTTTTTGGGGTTTCTGTTTCTGGATAGATAATTTTTGACATAATTAATCCAGCAGGAGCAGCCATAACACTAGCTCCGAGCAAATGAGTTGCAAACATTAATTGTGCATCCGCCATTGAAAGCCCCATGGTTTCTGCAAATGTTACACTTAGTATTTGGATGTAGGCGGCCATAACTCCGCCAGCTACTGTTGCCATACCTCCAACCATAATTGTGAGTATTTCACTATTTGTCATATTTTTAATGTATGGCTTTATCATAAGCGGAGCTTCAGTTTGCCCAACAAAAATATTTGCAGTTGCCGAAAGAGATTCTGCACCACTGGTGCCAAGTAGTTTAGCCATTACCCAAGCCATTGCTTGAACAATACGTTGCATAATTCCGAGGTGATAAAGTATTGCCATTAGGGAAGCAAAAAATATTATAGTAGGTAAAACCTGAAATGCAAAAAACATTCCCATGCTATTTTCTGTGCCTGGACCGAGAGCTAAATTGCCAAAAATAAATTTTGCACCCTCTGTGGTAAAGTTTAATATGATTACAAAAAATCCGCTAAGCCACGCGAAAAATGCTTTAGGCCAACCGAGTGGGGAGAAAAAACTTGCAAGAAAATCACCCTTTATAATTAGTATAGCAAAAACGAATTGAAGCGAAAGCCCAGTAACAACAAGCCTCCAATTGATTTTCTTTTTATTGTTTGAAAAAAGGGATGCAATTCCTACTAAAAGTAGGACTCCGAACATTCCTCTAAAAATTGATGTAAAATCCATAATGTACCTAATTCAGTCGAGTATTTTTAATTATTATGTTTTAAAGTATTTGTTCTTCTCACAGCTTTTCTTTCTTGTTTGTCTCATATCTCAAATCTACTATCTCATATTTCCCGTTAAGGAATATAATGATGCTTTCTACAACGTGCTTCATACTTATCAGTAGCACCAACATCAACAGTTTCTTTAGAGTCTGTAATGCGTTGAGTCATTGTAGCTGGACTTCCGCAAACGACACAAATTGCTTTTGGCTTTGTAACATATTCTGCAATTGATAAAAGTGTTGGCATCGGTCCAAATGGTTTACCTCTGTAATCCATATCAAGCCCAGTAATAATAACCCTTTTGCCAAGTTCGGCTAATTTAATTGCTACATTAGTAATGTTCTCATCAAAAAATTGTGCTTCATCAATTCCAACAATATCAGCGTCATTTACAAGGTTAAGTATTTCTTCTGATTTTTCAATTATTATAGAAGGGAGTGCTTGTTCATTGTGTGAAACAATTTCGCTATTCGAATATCGGTCATCAATTTTCGGTTTGAAAACTTTTACATTTAATTTAGCAAATTTTGCTCTGCGTAATCGTCTAATTAGTTCTTCGGTTTTGCCACTAAACATACAGCCAGAAATAACTTCAATCCAGCCAGTATTGTGTGGCACTGGATGTGGGACAATATCTACCATGTTTTCCGTTTTACTTGTTAAAAATAAATGCAAGATACTAAAAGAAAATGGCTAAGGCACAGAGAGGTAAAGAAAAATTTTGAAATTGAGTTGTGAGACTTAGGAAGTATAGTTAGGTTATAATTTTATTATTCTATTCCTCCACGAATTTGGCTCAGAGTGAAGGTGCATAATTGTAACAATTAAAATTTTATGTTCATAGATTCTGTAAATAATTCCATATGGAAATCTATTAGTTAAACACCTTCTTGTTCGTTTTGATAATTTTTGCCATGCTTCAGGAAACTCTGTAATCCGCTTGATTGTTCGAGCTACTTCATCAGAAAATTCAAATCCAAGATTGCTTTGCCTTTTGTTATAACTTTTTATTGCCGTTATTAAATCAATTTCAGCTTCTCTTAAAAACTCAGTTTTCATTTTCGTAAAGAATTTATTTTGTCAAATACATCAGAAGAAGAAATTGATTTAATTTCCCCATTTTCAAAAGCATCAATTCTATCTTCTGCTTCATTTGCCCACAGCTTATCAATTCTATTTCTGTCTTTTTCAGAATCCAAACTGAAAAATAAATTTTCAATTATTTCAATTCGTTCAAAAGGAGGAAGAGATACTGCTTTGTTAAAAATTTCTTTAGATTCAGCTAACATTATGCTATACCTTTCATGATAATTTAATTTTTATTTAGTATACAATACTAATTTTAAGATAAACAAAAAATTAGTAATCTGAGATATTTTATATTAGAAGTTTATTTACGTTATCCATTTAAATTTTTATCGCCAAACGAAAAGGGGAGTAGCTCTTTTAATTTGAATGACTTTACATTCCCAGCTCCATTGGTTATGTGAACATCCAATTCTTCGCCACAGAGTTCTAGTAACACTTGACGACACGAGCCACATGGTGAAATAAAATCTTCACTATCGGATGTAATAGCTATTGCGGAATACTTATCCACTCCATCTAACTTTGCTGCAAATGCTGCTGTGCGTTCTGCACATATTGTTGCACCATAAGCAGCATTCTCTATATTTGCTCCTTGATAGACTTTCCCATCCTTCGTTAAGAGAGCAGCCCCAACTCGGAAGTTTGAATATGGAGAATACGATTTTTCCTTTGCTTCATTGGCTAAATTGATAAGTTCATTTTTATTCATTCTGCTATTCCCATCTATCTGAAAATTTTAATCCTCTTAAAAAGAAGTATATTGAATTTAATTCATAATTTATTTGCAAAGCTATAAACCAAAGCGGATTTATTTTATATCCAAAATTATTTTGAAAATTATTTAGAATAAAAATATCGATAACTAATTTAATAAATAGTGGAAAGATAAATTCAGTTCCAAATGGTAAAAGAAAAATTGAAAATAGTGAAATTAAATTAATAATGTGCCAAACACCAAGCAACAACTGGCTTTTAAGTGAATAATGAATTGAGGTTGATGTGTGTCTTGATTTCTGATTTACATATCTAGAAAATTTTTCTTTGGTTTTGCTAAATACAAAAGCATCGGAATCTGTTATCATTCCAATGTTAAAATTATTTTTTACAGCTTCACGAAGTAGTAAATCGTCATCTCCGCTTAAGGTATCGGTTGTGTTTGTGTAGCCATCAATTTTGTTAAATGCTTTTTTTGAAAATCCGAAGCTACGTGCAGAGGCAGAGTAGGGAACTCCCAGTTTTGCAAATGCAAATACAATTATGTTTGCTCGTAAGTTTTCAAAACGTGCAATTAAATTTGTTATAGATTTGGTTGCTCTGTATGGGGCAATTCCAAAAAGGAAATCGTTTTTGCTAAACTCATTTGCAAAAGAATTAATCCAATTTTCTGCTGGTTCACAATCTGCATCGGTTATAAGTATGTAAGGATGCTTTGCTGATTTAATTCCAATATCTAAAGCACCTCGCTTTCCATTAAATAATTTATTATCTGCTTTAAGAATTCTGAAGTTTTCTAATTCTTTAATAGCTTCTTTTACAACGGCAAAAGTATTATCAGTTGAATTGTCATCAACAATAATAACTTCATAATTTTCTTTTAAATAATTTTGCTTTAATAACGATGAAATTAAATTGGAAATATTATTGGCTTCATTTTTTGCAGCAACCACAATGGATATCTTCAAATTACATTTTTTAATTTCTTTGAATCTAAATAATTTGTTAAGCACCGAGTATATGAAAAGTTCAAAAAACAGAAGGAGTAGTGCTACACTGAACAATATGTATGTAAGTGTCAGCATCAAAAATCTTCTTCAATCATCCATTCTTCTGCAAGAGTATCTGGTAAGTTGGCAATAAATCGTGATGGCGAAGTAAATGTATATCCATTTTGTTTAGAAAAAATGCTTGTTGGATATGAGATAAAAAGGTTTCTCTTTGCACGTGTAACGGCAACATACATTAAACGGCGTTCCTCTTCAATGGTAGCCTGCTTATCGAAAGATTGTGCCGAAGGGAAAAAACCATCTGCGGCGTGCATAATAAATACCGAGTGCCACTCTAACCCTTTGGCAGAATGGATTGTAGAAATTATAAGTTGCTCATCATCTTTGTCCTCGTCTATTTCACCAACTGCATCACGCGGAGGTTCTAAGACCATATCGGATAGGAAGGTTGTGGTATTATCGTAATTACTTGCAATATTATTTAAAGCCTCTAAATCTTTTCTCCGTTTGTTGAAGTCGTCATATTTCTTTTCAAAAATTGAATCGTAATATTTGTAGATTAATTCTAACTTGTCGTAAGGTAGTTTATAGCGGTCAGTAATTAAGCTACTCACCAAGTTGAAAAGAGGAATAACCTTTGCAAAAAGTTTTTCTCCTTTCAGCTTTGAGAAATCGGATGAAAGAAAATCCATGTTTGAAATCTCTTCCAAAATTAGCTGAGCACGTT
Organism: uncultured Ignavibacteriales bacterium; assembly: GCA_947311785.1. Taxonomy (GTDB): domain Bacteria; phylum Bacteroidota; class Ignavibacteria; order Ignavibacteriales; family Melioribacteraceae; genus 1-14-2-50-31-20. The sequence goes on from CAMZLW010000011.1 coordinate 35,878, forward strand.
TTGGTCCAATGCCCTCGTGCAGAAGAAGAATCCGATACCAACTAATTAAATCTTTTGTGTTCATTGCAATACGCACAAATGCTAAGCTGTCTTTGATGTGTGCTGTTTCAATAAATTTGAGTCCGCCAATTTTAACAAAAGGAATATGTGCCTTGTTAAGTTCAATCTCCAAATTAAACGAGTGGTAAGCCGAACGGAAAAGCACAGCAATATCCCCAATGGAAATGCCTTCTTCTAGTAATTCTAAAATACGTTCAACAATAAAACGTGATTGCATATTATCATTTGATGCTGAAATTATTGCAGGTAACTCACCATCAGAAATATTTGTAAATAATTCTTTTGGATATTTTTCTACCGCAAATTCTAACAGATGGTTCGCTAGACTTAAAATTTCTTTTGTGCTTCTATAATTTTCCTCTAACTTAATTAGTTCAGAATTTTTAAAAAGATTTGGGAAATTCATAATGTTTTTGAAATCGGCACCGCGAAAAGAATAAATCGATTGCGAATCATCCCCTACAACCATAACGTTACTATTAAAAGTTGAAAGTGCTTTTACAATATCTGCTTGTATTTTATTGGTGTCTTGATATTCATCAACCATAATAAAATTTATACTTGAAAGAAGTTGATTTGCAACATCTCCTTTACTGGTAAGCAATTTAAGAAGGGACAGGAGCAAATCGTCATAATCTAAAAGGGAATTGACGGACTTATACTGAATGTATTTTGTTTTAATTTCTAACACTTTATCTATTTGTTCAATAAAGTGGGGGTATTCCTCTGCAATGATGGTGTTTACGGTGCGGGATGTATTAATGCTTAAACTTATTACTTTAAGTATTGTTTTTTTATTTGGAAATCGTTTCTTGAGTTTTGCAACATCCATTTTACCACGGATTAAATTTATTACATCTTCACTATCGCCTTGATCAAGTATTGTATAATTCGGTTTTAATCCAATAGCCTTGCCATATCTACGTAAAGTGAGATTTGCAAAGGAGTGAAATGTTCCGCCATTAATTTTTGAACATCTGCTATCCAAAAGTTTTGTAGCTCTATCCATCATTTCGCGAGCAGCTTTACGTGTAAAAGTTAAAAGCAAAATTGATTCTGGAGCATAGCCCATTTCTATTAAGCGTGAAACTCTATAAACAAGAGTGCGAGTTTTACCAGTGCCAGCACCAGCAATAACAAGGTAAGAGCCTTTTATAGCCGATGCAGCATCGAACTGTGTTTTGTTTAATTCCTCTTTGTAATTAATAGAAAAACGGGCTTCGTCAAAATGTGGTTCTTGACTGCCCGTTTTCTCTATTCTTTTTAACTTTATTTTTTTTGCCATTATCTTTGTAGTGCTTTCGGCTTGCCTAATATTTCATTCATTATTATAAAATCTCTAATAGAATCGGTTCTTAACAAACTCCTTTTTATATCCTTAGCTTTTTTGCTTTCGTGTTTTGCTTTTGTATGTTTAACTGACTCAGCATAAGATTTTATGGTATTAGTTTCTTCCCTCTCTTCTCTCACAGTTTCTTCAATTAGTGGTGCAGGCTTACTCTGTTGGAATTTATCTTGAACTGCTATTCCAACATCATCAGAGTTTTGCATTGCCTGCTCGTAATATTCTTCAACCTCAGAACGAGTAACTTCTTCTTTTGCAATAGCTAACTCATCATTAATCGATTTAACAAACTCTTCAAAGGGATTTTTGTTTTTTCCTTTTTTAACAATAACTTGCTCTTGAGCTACAGCAGTCTTATTCTTTTTCTCTAGATTAGCATCAGCTTTTTTCTTCTTCTTAAAAATTGAAGATAAAAAGCTGATAATAAAAAATCCTATTACAAGATAATCGCCTATACTATCCATCATCTACTCATGCTTATCGTTTTTGTCTGAATCTGGTTTTGAGATAGAATTTCTCATTTCAGTATCAGATTGAATATTTTTGATATTGTAATAATCCATTACACCAAGATTTCCTTTACGGAATGCGTCAGCCATTGCAAGTGGAATTTCTGCCTCTGCTTCAACAACTTTGGCTTTCATTTTTGCAACTTCGGCAGTCATTTCTTGTTCAAGAGCAACAGCGGCAGCACGTCTTTCCTCTGCTTTAGCACGTGCAACTTTTAAATCTGCTTCCGCTTGATCTGTTTGAAGTATGGCACCAATGTTTGTTCCAACATCAACATCGGCAATATCAATTGAAAGAATTTCAAATGCAGTTCCAGAATCGAGACCTTTTGCAAGCACTACTTTAGAAATATTATCTGGATTTTCAAGAACATCTTTATGTGAAGAACTTGAACCAATTGTAGAAACAATGCCTTCGCCAACTCTGGCTAAAATTGTTTGCTCGTTAGCACCACCAACAAGGCGTTCAATATTTGCACGCACAGTAATTCTTGCAATAGCTTTTAATTGAACTCCATCTTTAGCAACAGCAGCAACCATAGGGGTTTCAATAACTTTTGGAAGCACCGACATTTGAACAGCTTCAAGAACGTTACGTCCTGCAAGATCAATTGCGGCAGCTTTTTCAAAGGAAAGAGGTAAATCAGCTTTACTTGCAGAGATAAGTGCATTAACAACATTAACAACATTTCCGCCAGCAAGGTAATGTGCTTCAAGCATAGATGTATCTAAGCCAATACCAGCTTTAGTTGCCGAAATTTGACTTCGTACAATTGTCATTGGCGATACTTTTCTAAGACGCATACCTACAAGGTCTTTGAAAATTTTAAGTTTTACACCTGAAAAATATGCAGTTATATATAAACCTATTGGAACGTAGTATGTGAATAAAATAAGAAAAAGTACTGCTCCAATTACTATCATCATCGATAGTCCTGTTATAGCTTCCATTGTTGCTCCTATTATTTAATTAATATTAAACACAATTTATGAATAAAGAGTTTGTGTTACAAGAAATCTTAATTATCTCAGCAATTCGGGAAGTAAATTAAAATTTTCTAAATTCCCGTTGTTTTGTTTGTTAAACCCTATGTGTTTACTGGTTTAAAAGAAATTATTATTTTGGTTGGTTATCCTAATGCATGATTTGGGTTTAATAAATTAGTGTAACGAATTTATAATAAGCTATTATTATTTTGAATAAGTGGCTAAAATAAATAATATTATTTCCGATAATGTAAGAGTAAAGCAATAAATTAGTTATTGTTATTAGAATTACATAATGTAAATGGAGACCACAATGGAGAATGAAAAAGATTCATTAATTCTAACAGGCGAAGATACATTCAATATTTTATTGGATATTAAAAATCTTCCTTCTATACCAAAAGTTATGTTAGAAGTTCAGGCTTTATTAAGAAACGAATCGCACAACACCGTTAAATTAGCTGGTATTGTTGGAAAAGATCAGGGATTAACCACCAAAATTTTGATGATTGCAAACTCGCCTTTATATGGCTTGCAGCGTAAAGTTTCATCGTTGGAATTTGCAATTATGCTACTTGGCGTAAATGAAGTTGCAAATATTGTAACCGCATTATCGTTGGCTGAAACAATAAAAGTTGATAATATTAAGGGCTTAAATTTTATGGAATTTTGGAAGCACTCTATGCTTGTTGGAACTGCCGCAAAGGATATTGCAAAACGACTTGGATTTTTCGATTTATCGGGAGATGCATTTGTTGGAGGTATGTTGCACGACCTTGGTATTCAATTAACAGCACGGTATTTTCCAAAACAGTTTGGAAAAATTATTGAAACTGTAAATAATGGTGAAGTTTCATTCAAAGATGCAGAAGAAAAATATTTAGGTTTATCTCATCAAGAAATTGGAGGATTTATTTCACGGCGATGGAATTTGCCTCCGCATTTAATAAATTCCTTAATGTTTCATCACAATCCATACGGTGCAATGGATTCGCCTATTGTTCCCTACATAGTGCATATTGCTGATTGTATGACTCAAGAGTTTGAAGTTACTAACGTCCTTTGGGATAAAGGCTTAGAGTTTGATAAAACGATTGAAAATGTTCTTAAGTTTGAAAGCGAAGAGAAGTTTAAAGAGTTTGTAGCCGAATATGAAACAATGTTCAAAGAAACTGCAGATTCTCTTGTTTTATAATTTTATAAATGTAGTGGATGGGTATGCCCATCTACTACAAATTATCTGAAACTTTGGCATTTATCTAACCTCTGGAATAAGAAAAGGTTTTGCATAGCCTATTAAATTGTATCATGCTGTCTCGGAAGCTTTAGGGATTAGCATCTGTTAATGTAAATTAAATTATAGATGAAGATTCTGAAATGCACTTCTATTAACTCAGTTTAAAAATTCAGAATGACTTTTAGGTTTTAAAAAATCTTCTAAGAAACAACTCCAACAATAAAGCTACTTTACTTCACATTCCCTTTTTTAGAAAATTTTGTGCAATCAATTCCAGAAGTTAATTTTACTTCCATCGAGGGTAATTTACGCGACTTAAAACCAATAGCCTTACAACCATAAGGGAATCTATTATTCCAAGTGATGTAAAAGTGTTTGCAATTTCGGCAGTTTACTTGGTTCTGCTTCATTTATCCAACTGTTTTTTTCTAAAAAATAATTGCATACAATTTACAATTTATTAAATATTATTTTAAAGAGAAAAGATAAGACAATGCAGTATTTGGCTAAGTTACGTCTTGATTATAAAACTCAAATAGAGTAATTTTGTATCGATAATTTTACAATTTGAAAAACATTTTAACAGGAGAAGTGATGAAAAAAGCACTCAGTATTTTAGTTGTGGTAAGTATGCTTTTAGGTTTATCGGCATTTTCATGTTCATCAACAGAATTAACCAGTGCCAAACTTTATGTGCAGCAAAAAAATTATGACAAAGCAAAAGATGCATTAAATAAAGAGGTTACTAAAAATCCTAAAAGCGATGAAGGATTTTATTTGTTAGGTTATATTAATGGTGAACAAAACGACTTAGATGCTATGATGAAAAATTTTGATAAATCACTTGCAATAAGTAACAAATTTGAAAAAAATATTACAGATTCTAAAAAATATTATTGGCAAGATAATTTTAACAAGGGCGTTATCTTTTTTAATAAAGGTACAAAAGTTTCTGATGAAGATAGTAGCAAAATGTTTTTTAACACATCAATTGAAAAATTTGAGGCATGCACTATTGTAGAACCCGATTCTGTTGGTCCATATCAAAATATGTTTTATGCAATGATTAATGCCGGAAGACCTGAAGCAGAATTAGAAGCACCTCTTCTTAAAATTATTGAGTTAAAAAAATCTCCAGATGCTTATGTTGATTTAAGCAAAGTTTATAACAATCAAGCACTAACTTTAATGAATTCTTTTAAGGACACAAAAAATGTTGATGATAGTATAAAAGCTATGACTGTTTACGATAAAGAAATTGAGCTTTTAGAAGGTGCCCAAAAGTTATATCCTGAAGATTCAAAAATTTTAGCACAATTATCTAATGCATATGTTGATGCAAATAGATTGGATGTTGCTATGAAAACCTTCCAAAAAGGTATTGAAAAAGATCCAACAAATGAGGTTTATAGATATAATTATGGCGTGTTGTTATTAGGTGCCGATGATTTTGATGGTGCGGCTAAACAATTCCAAAAAGCTATAGATATTAAAAATGAATACACAAGTGCATATTACAATTTAGGTATAACTTATCTTAAATGGGGAGCTGCTCTTCAAGATAAAGCTATTGAAGAAGATTCTGACGATTTAACTTATAAAGAAAAATTCCAAATGGCTGTTATTCCATTGGAGAGATATTTACAAGATAACCCAGAAGATTCTGCTATTTGGAACTACTTAGGTAAGGTATATGCAAATTTAGGAGAAACAGATAAATCGAAAGAAGCATTCGAAAAATCAGATTTGTATAGATAATTACTAAATGATTATTTTATTTACCCACAATTGATTAAATTGTAAATCAATTGTGGGTTTTATTTTTTAAAACATTAAAGAGAGAATTATGAACACTAATGATGGAAAACAGCAGATAAACATTGAGCTTGGTGAAAAAGAAGCACAAGGAATATATTCAAACTTAGCTATTATTACGCACTCGCCTGCTGAGTTTATAATTGATTTTACAAGGGTTGTTCCTGGGGTTCCAAAAGCTAAAGTTCAATCACGCATTATTACTACTCCGCAACATGCAAAAATGCTTTTAAGAGCTTTGAAAGATAATATAGAAAAGTTCGAATCTCGTTTTGGCGAAATTAAAATTGAGGGACAAGCAAATCCGCAGTTCGGTTTTTCTAATACAGATAAGGACGAAAAGATAAACTAAACTCAATTGTGATTTGCAAATAGTGTTTGATGGATATCACATCTTGCTATTGTTTATATGTATAGATTAGAATTGATTTTAATTTAAACTAAACATTTTAGGAGATATCATGAAAAATAAAATAATTAGTCTTTTCTTTTTGCTCGCTTTATTTGTGGGAATAAATACATCGGCACAGAAGGTTACTGTTAATTTAAATGTGTTTCAACCATTACCCGAAGTATCGTTTGCTGCATTTCTTACAAATCCATTTTTAGACAGCACACCCAGAATTTTACAAGTTATTATGACACCCCATGGGGAAGAGGTAATTGTTGTAGGTAAACTATCATGGCGTAAAGTTGATGAAGGTGATTTTACAGAATTATTAAGTTTTACGACCAAACCATTTAAATCAAGAAATTTTTACAATGATGACTTTTCTTCAGTTGATGGAATAGAAATAGACCACAACGAATCGAATGATGATGTACTTCAAGAGAATATGAAGAAAGGGAAACCAACGGGAACTTATAAGATTGTTATTAAAGTAATAACTACAAAAACTGGCGAAGAGGATGAAGATTTTGCGGAAATAGATTTTCTAAATCCTTCTCAAACCCTTACTATTATTGAGCCACGTGTTGGTGATAAACTTGATGTTGCTGGCATTTTGCTTACCTGGACAGATGTTCCTGGTGCTTCAGATTTTTATGTTAAAGCAAATCTTCGTTCAAGTAAATTTGAATCTTTAGAGGAAGCATTACAAAAAGGGAATCCACTTGTTGACGAAAATGTTGGGCTACGACGAAGTGTAAATCTTAGAGAAATATTAAAAAGAGAATTAGTTGGCGGGGAAGAAGTTGTTGTTCAAGTAAGAGCAGTTATACCAGGCCCTGGCGGACCAACAGTTTTATATTCAGATATTGTGAATTTTAACCTTAGAGGTGCTTCTTCACCAGTTGTTGATAAAGGAGTTAAAGAGTTTGAAACTCTTATTATTCAACTGCTTGACGATATGAAAAGAAATGGTGTAGATGATGACGCATACGATAGGTTACAACAATTACTTTTAGATATCCAAAACGGTAACATAAGTTTTAACGATATTAAAATTAGATTTGATAGTGGAAAGCAGCTAACTTACGCAGAGTTCCAAGAAATTTTACAATACCTTAGAAGAAATCCAGAATTACTAACTAGCATACTCTTTGAAGAGAAGTAGCTTGGAGGATAAAGAGATGAAACAAATGAAAATATTTTTGATAATAGTTCTGTCAGCAATTTTCGCCTCGGCTAATATTTTTGCACAGCAGAATAATGAAACTCCAGTTGCTCTTATAAAAAAAATAATTAAAGATGTATCGTACAAACAGATAGATGCAACTGATTGGGAAATAGCAAAAACTGGTGATCCATTGAAAAATGGTGAGCAAGTTAAAACAGGTTTTAAATCACTAGCATTGGTATTGTTTACTGATGGAACGGGACTTTTACGTGTTCGTGAAAATTCCATAATGTATATTTATGGTGATAGAGATGGGAAGAAGCTTAATAAAAATACATTTATTGAAAAAGGGCTAATAGGTTTTGATGTTAACAAACAAGATATTGAAGAGTTTAAGTTTACAACACCAACAGCAGTTGCGGCAATAAGAGGAACTGCAGGATATTTGGAAGTTGGCCCCGATAGCTCTACTACAGTAGTTTGTGACCACGGCAAAATTGAAGTACAATCACTAATTGGTGAAAAGAAAAAAGTGATGGTTGAAGGTGGTTTTGCCCTTTCAATATTACCCAATGGAAAATTATTTAAGGGTGAAATGTCGCCCAATCAAAAAAACAAATTTGGCAAAACTAAAAAATCAAAAGCTAGAAAAATATTTATAGAAACTGAAGAAGGAACAATAGAGTTAGAGTTTTATCCAGAAGAAGATTAGTTTTTATATATTAGGGGAGCCAGAATAATAATATAGCGTAGGTTGATATGCTCTTAAAATATAAAAGTTTTATAATAATGCTAGGGATAATGTTTCTGATTTTACCCCTAGTTATTATTGCTCAAGCAAGTAATACAGTTTCCACTATTTCGTTTAGTGAAATAAAGGATAGAACACCAGTAGATGTAAAAGTGTCGTTAATTAATTCGTCATCAATTTCACGAATTCAAATTGTTTATAAGTCATTCCAAGAAACTGAGTTCAGAGTTAGAGAAATGGAATTGCTTGGAGATATTGCAACTTACCAAATTGCTGCTGAGGATGTTTCTGCCCCAATGCTCACCTATTATTTAATTATCGAAATGCAAGCTGGCACACAAGAAACATATCCACTTGGCGTACCCGATGCTGCACGTCCAATAGATTTAACCGTATCCACAGTGAGCGAAAAGGATAAAGAAATTCTTATCCTTAGTCCTGGTGCTAACGAAACAGTTTCGTTAAACGATTTATTTATATCAATCTCGTTAGTAAATGCCCCAGACGATGTAGATATTTCCAAAACAAAAATTATTTTGAACGGCGAAGATATTTCCAAAAATGTGATGTTTGCTGGCGATTTGCTCCTTTACTATCCTCAAAATTTTGAGGGAAGTGTTGAAGGAGGTGAACAAAATTTGGAGATAGAAGTTTATAATAATGATGGAGAACTGTATCATTCAATCAAAAGAAAATTTACAGCTGTTGATGCAATAACTGCATCTAATATTGGAAGTGGATTTAGATTTTATGGTAATGTTGCAGGCGAAGTTCGTAATGAAGCCTTTAATGGTGCATTCACGCTTTATAACAATATTGCACTATCGTTAAATGGTGCTGTTAACGATTGGAAGTTTAAGGGATACGGATATTTAACATCCGAAGAAAATACTTCTGTGCAAGCACAAAATAGATATTCTGTTTCAGTAGAGAGTAGTTGGATGAAATTACGTGGTGGTGATAGTTATCCTCGTTATAATAATTTACTACTAAACGGTAAAAGAATTAGAGGGGTTAATGGCATAATTGATTACGGAATTTTCCATATGCAAGGTTCTTATGGTGAAGTTAGAAGGGAAATAGAAGGCAAATTAAACAATACTTTTTCAAAAGATAATACCCCCCTTCAATCAAATGTAATTAGAATTGATTCTGTAAAGTATGGTAATCCGTTTGGGCTTGTCAATTTTGGAGTTCACTCACGCAAATTATTAGCTGGTAGAATTGGGCTTGGAGGAAGAGAAACATTTGAAATGGGTGTGTCGTTTCTTCACGCTAAAGATGATGCTAATTCAATTGAGTTTGGTGCAAAGCCAGAGGAAAACCTTGTTGCCTCTACTGATATTAGGTTAGCTTTGGATAATCAAAGAATTATCTTTAAAACCGTTGGCTCAATGTCGGTAATAAATTCGGATATAACCTCAGGCACATATTCCGATGAACAAATTGATTCTATATTTGCTTCAGGTAGTGAACTTGGTGGAGATATAGAGAGTTTTAAAAACATAAAAAATATAATTTCTCCATTTATGACTGTTAACCAGTTTGTTGAACCACTTAATGTTGGGGGAGCATCCTCGCTTGCAACGGAAACATCACTTGAATTAAATTATTTTAATAATAACTTGAAAGGCTCATATATTTATCGTGGAAATCAGTTTAAGTCTTTCGGTCAAGAATACACTCGCACAGATGTTGCTGGGTTAAATATTTCGGATAGATTTAGAACATTTGAGAATCAACTTTTCTTTACTCTCGGATATGAAAATTTGAATGATAATTTACAAGGGACAAAAATAGCAACTACAACATTTCAAACATTACGTGCTTCAGTTTCTCTCTTTATGCGACGCGATATGCCTAACATTACCTTTAGCTACACGAATAATAAAAACGAAAATGGAATTGAGCCAACAGACTCATTAAATAAATTCCTTAGTATTGATGATATTACAAACAGGTTTTCTCTTAACCTTGGTTACGATTTTAATCTAAAAGTAAAGCACAACACTTCTCTTGGTTTTATGATTTCAAATAGAGATGATAATAGTTTTTTTAATAATGATGCTAATTATTTTTCTACTTCGTTTACTCTAAACAGTTATTGGACACGTGCATTTGTTAGTAACTTTAGTGCTATTTATTACAACAGTAAAATTTCTATAGTTAAGTATAAATATGTTACTCTATCACTCGGTGGAAGGTATTTGTTATTGAATGATAATATTGAATTATCGTTAAACTACAGCCCAAGTTTTGGCGATTTTAATAGACATGCAATTGATTTTACTGCTGCATATCAGATGGTTAAAAACCTTTGGATACGTGGACAAATGCGGTATTATGCAATGGCTAATGCTAGTGCAAATATTATTTCTGGAATTACTGTTAGTTATAATTTTTAGTTTAATATGAATAAACTAAAACGAAACTTAACCAAACTACTACTCCCACTTGGGTCGGCGTTATTTGTTATTCTCCTAACACAAAATATTTTTTTCTCAATTAATCCTTTGGAAGAGTTAGAGCTAAAGTATTTAGATATTCGGTTCTCAAACAAGAATGTTGTTGATATCAAAGATTCTGCAGATGTAGTTATTCTTGGAATTTCGCAAGATGATTACGACCAAATTATTGAGCCATATAATTCATGGCCGTGGCCTCGTTCCTATTTTGCAAAAGTTATTAATAACCTTAAGGATGCTGGAGTAAAGGCAATTGGCATCGATCTTCTTATGTCCAACGACGACAAGTATTCTATCGAAAATGATAAGCTATTAGAAACTGCAATTAGTGAAACTAAAATAGTTGTTGTTGCTGGCGTTTTAGATGTAGAGGCAGAGATGCAATACGAAGTTGGAAATTACTCCATTAAAAACAGAAACTATAATTACAGAAATAAATTTTATGCTGTAGATAGCTCGGTCGGAATTGTTCAAATAGGGAGTGACAAAGATGGAATTTACAGACGTTACGAACCCTTTGTTATTTCTAGTGTAAACGAGAAAATTTTACCAACATTTAGTTTTGCTGTGCTAAATAAATATTTTGGAATTAAAGCAAACAAGCTAGTTAAATTTTCGGATGATTATTTTGAATTAGGTAATACAAAAATTCCTCGTTACGATAAATCATCGATGCTCATAAATTATTACGGACCAAACGAAACTTTTGAGTATTTCAAATTTTCAGATGTTCTGGATGATAAAAATTTCCAAACAAAAGATGAACTTTATTACGAAACGGAAATTAACACTTGGGATGATGAATACTCTGGTTTACTTCAATCGGGTAAATTTAAAAATAAAATTGTGCTAATTGGTTCAATACTACCAGAGGATAGGGATTTTCATCCAGTAGCTTTTAGCCAAGGAAAACGAAAGGGCGATAACCAAATGCTTGGTGTAGAAATACACGCCAATGCTATACAAAATGTAATTTGGAACGACTTTTTAATTAGAGAACAGCAAAGCACAGAAATTTTTATAATACTTTTCCTTTCATTTTTATCTTATTTCGTATTCTCATTTTTTAAACAGAATAAAAAACTAAATATAATTTTTGCGGAAGTTATTAATCTTTCGTTTTTGTTGCTTTTAATTATTGCGTTCTATTTTTTAGGTATATATCTTTTTGTTGAAAACAATTATGTAATTTCCATTATATCTCCTATTGTAACGCTAATTGTTGGATATTTTTCAACAACTGCATACTACGTAATTAGCGTTCGTAAACATAACGCTATGATTAAAGGTATGTTCGGGCAATATGTTAGCAAGCAGTTAGTAACCGAGTTATTAAATAATCCAGAAAAACTTTCGCTTGGCGGAATGAAAAAAAATATAACAATTATGTTCAGTGATATCGAGGGCTTTACTGCAATTTCCGAAAAAATGAAACCAGAAGAATTGGTAGAGTTTATTAATAAGTATCTCTCAATAATGACTTCAATTGTGCTTGAGCATAAGGGAACTTTAGATAAATATCTGGGCGATTCTTTAATGGCATTTTGGGGTGCTCCGCTTGATGTAAATAATAAGGAACTACACGCTTGCCACACCGCAATTTTAATGCAAAAAAAAATGGATGAACTTAAAAACACTTTCTCATCGGAAGCTGCTCGCAAGGTTAGAACCAGAATAGGAATTAATAGTAGCGATGTTGTTGTAGGAAATATTGGTGGCGTAGAACGTTTTGACTATACTGTAATTGGGGATGGAGTAAACTTAGCCTCGCGTTTGGAGAGTGCAAATAAATTTTATGGTACTACAATAATGATAAGCGAAACAACATACGCCAAAGTAAAAAATGATGTGCTTGTTAGAATTATTGATAGAATTATTGTAAAAGGTAAAACCAAACCAATTACAGTTTACGAACTAATAGGTTTAAATAATGAACCAGATGCTTTAAAAAAACTTAAGAAATATGAAAATTATATTAAAGGATACAGCGAATATAAAAATAGAAATTTTGAAGTAGCAAAAAAACTCTTCCAAAAATCATTGGATGAAAACCCCACCGATAGTCTTTCAAAAATATATTTTGAGCGTTCTGAAAACTACATCAAAAACCCACCAGCAGAAGATTGGAATTGCGTTTCACATTTAGAACGTAAGTAGAAATTATATTTGCAATTAAATTGGAAGGCTTTATATTACCCAAGGAAACATGTCATACTGAACTTGTTTCAGTATCTGCTAGTATAAATTCATGTTATATAGTGCCGGGTCGTAAAGTCGTTGTTTGATATTTTCCACAAATAGAACCGACCCAGTCAGTTATCTATAGAGTCTTGGGTCTGTTTACTTCTGAAAAATATTCATAAAATCTCTTTAGTTCTTTAAAATAGATGTAACTATACACTAAAGCGTAAGTTCCGCAAAAACAGCAATAAAAAACCGACGTAAGCCTATATTAGCAAAGGCTTTATGAGCATTTAGCCCAAATTATTTTCTTA
>CAMZLW010000012.1 GCA_947311785.1 uncultured Ignavibacteriales bacterium
TGAGTTCCCTCCAAAAAGTCAGCAATAAATTTTCAAAAAAGAGGACTACAGACTAACAGAAAAATTTATAGATCGAATTCGACAACATCAATACTCATCATATTTTTGTCAAATCAGCTTTCATTAGGCAAGTTTCCCAATGATTTTAATAGAAAGGGAAAAAGCACTTCTATTTGTTAGATAGTAGCCATATATCTAAATATTCTCCCAAAGTTGATAGAGATTGCCATTGAGAAAGCAAAGAGTGTAGTTCTAAAATATCCTCTAACCTTTAGTTTCCCATTATGAAACTTTCTCTTAAATTCAGAAACTGTTGCTTCAACATTATTCCTAAATTTTCTTCTCTCTTTTGGAATCTTAGTTATTGAGTTAATTCTTTTGTTTCTTAGAAAATCTTCCTCTGTAAAATAATAAGTTCTCTGCCTTTTGTTTTTTATTGTTGAACATTTATCTGCTAGATTACATTGACTACATATTGATAATTCAAATTTTGCTTTATATTTTTTTTTACCCAATACTGCAATTACTTTTTGATTTGGGCAACTAACTTCGTAACCGTTATCTCTTTTTATTATAGTTATTGCTACTTCTGATTTGCGTCCTTTTATTGCTGTTTGAACTTGCGTAATATTTAATTTGTCAAATATTTTATCGTTATCCTCACTACCGTAGGCACCATCAAAATGGAGTTCTTCTATTTTCGGGGTTTTACTTTTTACTTTCTCAATTCTATCGTTTAAGATTTTATCGTCATTTGTGTTGTTTGAAGCTACTGCAATATCATTTATTAGCTCTATTGCATTGGCAGAATTTACTGTCTCAACTATATTTATTGACTGACCTTTTGATGTTGTATTGTTCTTTTTTCTATAAGTTGCATCAACGTCATCCGGTGACTGAAGTGAGGATGAACTAAGTTCTTCTGATGGCTTTACTCGTATCTTATCTTCTTCTACTGAAAAATGTTCCTTGTAAACTCTGTTAAATATTTCATATTCTCTTGTCCCGGAATAAGTGTCTTCTATCTGATTTGATAGCCTATAATAAATATCTCCTATCTTTTCTATTTGCTTGGGAAGCTCCGAGCCTTTCAAATTGTAAATGTATTTTTCTGATTTTTGGGTAGTATAGGGAGATAATAATTCTTTGAAATTTATCTTGTCATCATCACTAAATATTCTGTATAAACGCAGTAATACTTCTATTAGTAATTGCAACCTTGAATAATTCCTTATGTTTGAACCTGCTAAAAATGAATCTGTTCGTTGTATGTTTGTCTTTAATTTAAGGCTCTTTACTTGAGTTGTCGTTAGGTGGTCAAAGACTTTCTCTAATAAATTCTCGCTCGTCTTCTTAAAATGTGAATCTAATTTATTTTGAAAATAAAATAACGTCGCCGGTACAAAGGGAACCTCATCTATCCGCTCTAATCCCAATGCTGTTTTCGTTAGTAAATTAAATCCTATTTGATTAAATAACTCGGCGTAACTCCAATCTTTTCGCTCTTTCAATATCAGTGAACTTACCATTGAATTTACCGGTGAATTTGGTCGGCTCTCTTTTTCTGAATACAAACACTTAAAATCTTCCTCTTTTATATTACAAAAGATTATTTCATAAAACTTATATTCCTCCGATGCATACAGTAACTTTTGTTGACCTAAGGGCAAACTTGATTGAAATCCAAATAGATCTTTCTGTAAGTGTTTTTCGTTTTTTCTGAACATCCTCGCTACTCTTTTATTGTTTTTCCTTTTCTTAATATATTTAAATTATTTAACTTTATCAGGTTTTCTTTGACCCTTTTTGGAGTGAACTCATCAATATTTTCCATTTTATCTTTAAAGTTTTAGAAACGTTAGTTTAGTCAGTGAACTGACTCAATTAACATTTTATTGATAAAGTATCCAAATTAATTGAGTTTTAAAATGTTGGAATTTCTAGAAGATTTTGCATCACTTAATAAAATGCGTTATGCTAATTTGTGAAGTGTGCTACACTGTGTTACACTGAAGTTCTCGAAGTGGACTTGCTGAAATGTTAAAGTATTTCTGCAGCTACGATAAATAAGGATTCTGAAACATTTAAACGAACTCATTGCACAGTAAATTAAGAATGACCTTTTTGGGCTATGCAAAACCTTCTACTAAATAATTTCTAATGAGTTTTTAGGCAACCATCCAACCTTACCATCGGAAAGTTTTATTTTATACCACTCACCAAACGATTCGTGAACTGCAACTTTTAATCCTTCGTGAATAACAAAAAGGTCATTGCTACTTCCGTTTGGCGATTGCTTTGCGGAAATTGTGTTTGTTGTTAAAACACCAAAATCAGTTGAGGTTTCTCGTTGCACATTTGCGTATAGAATTATGGAAAAGAATATTGCTCCTGATAATCCGAGTAATGATGAAAAGACCGCTAAACGCTGAGTTGTTCCAGACTTTGTAACAAAGTAAAGTGTAATGCTTCCTAGCAATAAAAGATAGAATACCAACACAATTATCTGCCACATTGTAGTGGAAAGAGCAGAAATAAGTAGCTCCCACCATTCAACTATAAATAGTTTTGGAACTTCTTTAATTCTATCAACAGTACGTGCCTTAACTATTGATAGATTATAAAGCAAATCTTCGTTGGATGGATCTAACTTTAATCCACGCTCATAATTTAGGATTGCATACCCTATTTTAGCAGAACGATAGTATGAATTTCCAAGATTATAATATAGTGCCGCCGATTCATAATCTGAATTTAGAATTGAATTATATTTTTCTATTGCCTCATCATATTGTTTATTCTGATAAAGTTGGTTTGCTTCATTCATTAATAATTCTGCTTGATTAGCTAAAACAGAATTAACTAAAACAGAATTAACTAAAACAAAAATGATTATTATAAAATTAACTATTCGCATATTCTATTTTTTCTTTTTACCAGTTACTAAATTTTCAATTTCAACAATTACATTAACTGTTTTGTTATAAAGGTTTGTTGCAGCTTCAGGAGCTTGCGGTGCAAATCTTGAGAATTCACATTTCTCAATAATAGACTCAACTTCTTTAATCAACTCAGCACTAACATTACTTTTGGCAAGTAAAGAGGCTACTTTTTCAATTGACGATTCAGATTTCTGCAACTGCAATTTATCTTCGAGATATCCAAATAAACCTTTTGAAATTTCCTCGTAATATTTTTCAAGATTATTTTCATCAAGTGCTTTCTGTGCATCCTTCAAACGAAGTTTTGCTTTCTTCTCGGCTTTACGCGATTTAACTAATTGCACATTTCCACTCAATTTATCTTGGCGTTTTTTAACTCCAATAACTACAAACATTAAGAAGAGTGGCAATATCAACATTCCCCAAAACCACGATTTAATTAAATTTCCTTTATCGCGTTTAACTAAACCAAAATTGGACGTTTCAATAAAACGTATATCCTGACTAAGTAATTTCACATCCTCTTTTGAAAAGCCAGAACTTGAAGAAGCATACTCTTTATCACCCTTACTAACATTAATTACAAACTTGGGTGCTACCTGCTCAATATATTTTTTCAATTTGGGATTGTAATAACTAAACTTTAATGGCTTAATTTCTTTTACACCTGGCACACGAGGAACAATTAAATACTCTTCAGTTTTCCTTCCAGAAATTATACCCTTATTTTTGATACTCTTTGAAGATTTTGGGTCGTACTTTTCAAAGCCAGGCGGAAGTTCAACATCAGGCAAATCGATTAATTCAATATTTCCTTTTCCAGTAACTTCTAATTTTAAAGTAATAGCATCGTTAGCTTTCACTTCACTTTTATCCAACGATGCTTTAAAATTAAACTCACCAACAGCACCAGCAAACGATTTTGGTTTTCCCTTTGCAGGAAGTGGAGAAACATTAATGTTAACTTTATTTGAAGTTGCTAAAAACTGTATTGTTTCTGAGCGTCCGAAAAATGAATCGTTAAAAAACGAATCGAATGGATCGTTAGACCGTTGAGCTTTTCGCCTTACTATTACTGGAATTTCCAATTCAAAAGGAGTTACTGTTAACTTTCCCGATTTTGTAGGAAAGAGTGCAACCTTTTTAAGAGTAGCAGACCTATAACGAACACCCTTATACATCTCTGTTCCAAACTGGATATTACTACCTGTCTCTAATTCCTTTGCCCAAAAGCCTTTGTATTGAGGTAGCTTAGAAATTTGAGGAGATGAAATATTTAGTTTAGTATAAAGTTTATAAGTTACTGTTACCTGCTCGCCTTTAACCACATTACGTTTATTAGTAACTGCACGGATAAAAACATTCTCTTTAAGCTCTGCATCGGACATAGCCTGATTGCTATTTCTGCTTGCCCTATTTTTTGAAGTATTTTTAACTACCTTAATCTTTACAGAATTTGTTTTATAATTTTTTCCGTTAAATTGAAGAGATGCACTATTAATTGTAAACTCGCCAAGATTTGGAGCAACAAGAATATAAGAGTAAGTAATAGTTGATGAAACACTTCCATTAATAATTGACATACTTGAAGATTGGTTTGGACCACTAAGCACTCTAAAATTTTTAAAACTTGGTGGGCGGTAACCTTTCATGCTCGATCTATCACCACCATCAAAAGTAAAATAAACTTTGAATCTTTCATTTTGCTTTACTGTGGTTTTGTCAACAGTTAACTCAAACTTTTGTGCAAGCATTGTATTAACAACGCCAAAGAGAATTAATAGAAAAACACCATATTTAAAATTCATTTTAATCATATCTGTAAAATTACCAATCTTTCTCAACTTTTACTTTTTTACCTTTCTTCTTACGCAACTCTTTTTGCATATCAGCTTCATCGTCTTTTAAGGCATCAAGAATTCGCTTAGCTTCCTCTTTGGAAATTTCTGGAGGAGGTTGCTGTTGTTGCTTATTCTGTTTTTGCTCATCCTTCTTATCATCTTTTTTATCTTGATTTTGCTGGTCTTTTTTATCGTCTTTATTCTTATCCTTTTTCTGGTCATCCTTATTTTGGTCTTTCTTCTTATCGTCTTTTTTATCGTCTTTCTCTTTTTTATTCTTGTCCTGATTTTTATCTTTGTTTTGCTTCTGTTGCTGCATCTGCTTTAATGCGTATGATAAATTATACTTTGTTTCTCTATCATCAGGATTTAATTTTAAGGATTCTATATAAGAGCCTACTGATTCTTTCAACTTTTTTAACTTCAATAATGAATTACCAACATTGTGAAATACTTCGGCTTTCTGTTCATCTGTCTCTGCTAAAGCCATCGCATTTTTATAGGCATTTAAAGCATCTTCATATTTCTCTTGCTTGTAAAGGGCATCGCCAAGATTAAAGTGTCCTTTGTAATTTTCAAATTTTTCATCAATACTTTTTTGGAAATTTTCTGAAGCCCCAGCAAAATCACCTTTCTCATATTTATCAACACCATCGTTTATTGTTGAACGAGTTTGGGAAAATGCTGTGTTAACAAGTAACAAAGCAACAATGATTGTCATTGCGAGGAGTCCCTTTTTTTCTGGACAACGTTGCAATTTCTCACGATTGTTCCAAAGAGATTCCTTCGGAACTTCACAAAAAAAACGAGTTTGTAAAGACTTTATTTTAGTTAATTTATTTTTCATAATTCATACATTTTTAATACTCAATATCATTCCCACATACTTTTAGTGGGAATCTTTTTAAGACTGAGATTCACAATTGAAACATTCGAGAATGATAGATTCCACTCATTCTATTCTCTACTTAATTCACCTATTTCATTTCGTCAAATTTAATTAACAATTTATTTTTTGTGCTTGATATAAAAAATTCAAAAATTAAAAGTAGAATAACAGGGAGTAATAAATAATAAAATCTATCTTCATATTCAGTTATACGTGTTGCACCATACTCTGTTTGCTCAAACTTAGAAAGGTCTTTGTAAACTTTATCTAATTCATCTTCCGTATTTGTTCCGTGATAATAATTTCCTGCACCAGCATCTGCAATTTGTTTTAATGTAGCTTCATCTAATTTTGTAAGAACTGTATTACCATGCCTATCTTTTTTATATCCAATCTGCACGCCAGATTTATTTGTAATAGGAATTGGAGCACCTGTTGCTGAACCCAATCCGATAGTAAATATCGATATACCTTTACTTGCTGCATCTTCTGCAATGCCAATAACATTCCCTTCGTGATTTTCTCCATCGGTAATAATTACAATTGCCTTTTTAGTTTCGTCATCTTTTTTAAATGACTTCATTGCAAGTTTAACTGCTGGTATAATAGCTGTTCCTGGTTGAGGAACAGTTGAAACATCAACGGCAGAAAGAAAAAGATTTGCCGCCGAGTAGTCGGTTGTAAGAGGAAATTGCACAAAAGCTTCACCAGAAAAAACTATTAATCCAATTCTATCACCACGTAGTTTGTGTATTAATTTAGAAATTTCGTGCTTTGCTTTTTCCAATCTGCTTGGCTTAATATCCTGTGCATGCATACTTAATGAAACATCAAGTAGAATGTAAACATCAATACCAACTTGTTTTACTTCTTCAATTTTAGAACCAACTTGTGGATTTGCAACTGCAAAAATAAGCAATACAATGGCAGTTAAAGTCATACCAAATTTAATTCCACCCTTTATGCTACTGCGTAATGGAAGAAGTAGCTTGTGCATTTTTACATCTGCGAAATTATTTAGTGCTTGATTTTTCTGTCTGTGCGAAAACCAATAGACCAATACCAATACTGGTATTAGATATAATAAGTTTAAATATTCTATATGTGCAAATCGAAACATCGTATTAATTATAAATTCTCAATTTTCCGTGGGGTACACGCGGCAATAAATTTTGAATTCGTTATCCTTAAATTTTGGTTTTAAATTTTGATATTTATTAATTTATAATTCTTACTTAAAAATTAATTAAGGTAATCTTCTTAAGTAAGTTCTCGATAAAATCATTTCCAGCAACAAAAAGAACAATCCTAATCCAGCCAAGTTATAAAACAATTCTTTAGCATTTCTGTAGGATGTAATTTCAACGCGAGTCTTTTCCATCTTGTCAATTTCGTTATAAATCTCTTCAAGTTTTTTATTGTTGGTTGCTCTAAAGTAATGCCCTCCAGTAATATCGGCTACTTGCTGAAGAATTTGCTCATCAATTTGAACTGGTACCATTTGATATTGGATTCCAAATGGAGTTTGGAACGGATAAGGTGCTTCCCCTTTTGAGCCAACTCCTACTGTATAAACTCTTATTCCAAAAGTTTGTGCAATATTTGCCGCAGTTATTGGGTCAATTTCGCCAGCATTATTTATTCCATCGGTAAGCAAAATAATAATTTTACTTTTTGCTTTACTATCCTTTAAGCGATTAACACCATTTGCTAGTGCAAGTCCAATAGCCGTTCCGTCCACAATCATTCCGCTTTCAATTTCGCTAAGCAAATTACGAAGCACAGAATAATCAATGGTAAGAGGGCATTGAGTAAAACTCTTTCCAGCAAAAACTACAAGTCCAATTTTATCGGAAGTTCTGCCAGCAATAAATTCATCAATTACATTTTTTGCAGCTTCAAGTCTGTTTGGTTTAAAATCCTCCGCAAGCATACTTCCCGACAAATCTAGCAAAACGGCAATATCAATTCCTTCAGTATATACATTTTCGCCTGATGAAAAAGATTGAGGTCGTGCAAGTGCAATAATAAGTAGTGCAACAGCCATAGTTCGCAAAACAAAAGGAAGATGAATTAACCTCTCTTTGAGTGTTGGTTTAATTGCATCAAAAATACTGAATGACGAAAAAGTTACATCTGGTGTAAGTTTTTTATTCCGCTTCCAATACCAGAAAATCATTACTGGAATAATTGAAAGAGAATAAAGAACGTAAAAATATTTAAATGTTACATCACCCAGCATTTACAACCTCTTCAGCAGATTCACTTGATGTTTCTTTTTTTGTTTCGTTTACAATTGAGTACGCTTCTTCCATCATAGCTTCGTTAACTGTAGGCATTGGTTCAAATTTTGCAAACTTAACCATATCCGCATTTGCAAGAAATTCTTCGGTAATTAAAATTACTTTTTCGTTTACATCTTTTGCTTTAAGATTTTCTATTGTTTCCTTTGTAGTCATTTCTAGGGAATTAAAATTAAATCTGTCTTCAAAATAATCACGTATAATTCCAGTTACTTTGGAATGATATTCTTTTGTCATTCCACTTTGCCAAAGTTTTTTCTCTTCAAGCTCGTTTAACTTTGCAAGTGCTTTTTCGTATGGTGGAATTGCTACTTCTATTTTTTCTACAACTTTTCCAGTCTTTTTCTTTTGGTAATATTTATATCCAAAATATGTTCCAACTAGCAAAGCCAGTACCAGCAAGGCAATAATGGATATAAGCAACCAGTCTAATGGAATTCTCTTTGGTTCTTTTACATCTTGAATTTCAACTTGGTCATTAACTTCAATTGTATGCACAACAATATCAACTGGATTTACATACGCAAACTGTGGCTCACCACCATCAACTGTGTATGGGATGTGAAACGATGGGATTGTTACATCAGCAGAATCATACTTGGAAAATATAAAATGGCGTAGTTCATAAACCTCACTCCCCTCTTCCTTTTGTATAACTTCACCATTTTTGATAAATATTAAATTATCAATACTATCCTTAACCATTGGTATTACTACGTTTGTTCCCTTTGGATACTTTAATTCGATAGTATAATCTATGTAATCGCCAACAATATATTCAAGAGAATCTGTTGTAGCCGACACATGAACGACTTGGGCAGAAACACTTTGCATTGCAACAAAAAGAGATATCAGTATTAAAGAGTATAACTTTCTCAAAGCATTTTCTCCCGTTTCCTAAAAAAGTTAGCAAGTGGTTTTACATACGATTCTGCTGTATTTATATCAATTGAGTCTAATCTGCTTTTCATAAAAACTGATTTACGTTTGGAGTTTTGTAACTCTAAAATTTCATTAAAACTATTTCTAACATTTTTATTGTTAGTATCAATGTAGCGTAGTCTTCCCGTTTCTGCATCTTTGAATTTTATTAATCCCGATTTTGGGATATCTGTTTCGCGTGGGTCTTGTAAAACTACACCAATTAAATCGTGCTTCTTTCCAACAATGTTTAATATTTTTTCGTAACCATCGTCAATAAAATCGGATATTAAAAAAGCAATACTTTTCCTTTTTATTGTATGATTTAAATACTCCAATGCTGCTTTGATATTTGTTGAGTTCCCTTCCGGTTTGAAGGATAGGATTTCACGAATAATTCTAAGTCCATGACTTCTTCCCTTTTTGGGTGGAACAAATTTTTCAATTCTATCGGTAAAAAGAATTAGCCCAACTTTATCATTATTCTTCATTGCTGAAAAAGCTAATATTGCAGTAACCTCTGCAGCAATTTGTTGTTTGGTTTTTTCAACACTTCCAAACATAAGGGAGCCACTCATATCAACAAGAAGCATAACCGTAAGTTCACGTTCCTCTTCAAATATTTTAATAAATGGAGAGCCAGTACGTGCAGTAACGTTCCAATCAATTGAACGAATGTCATCGCCCATTTGGTATTCTCGCACCTCGGCAAATTCCATTCCTCGTCCCTTAAACGCTGAGTGATATTCACCAGAGAAAACCTCGTTGACAACGTTACGTGTCTTTATTTCTATTTGTTTTACTTGTTTAAGTAATTCTTTTGTTAACATAATTTTATATATTCTAAAGTAGCACACTTCTACACAACTTAGTGCTAGTGTGCTATTTTTCCGCTAAGGAACTTCAACTGTATTTAATATTCTTTCAATAATGCTTTCGGATGTAATATCTTCAGCTTCTGCTTCGTATGTTACAGCAACGCGGTGGCGTAGCACGTCCATACATATTTCACGCACATCTTCTGGAATTACATATCCACGCCGTTTAATAAAGGCGTTAGCTCTTGCCGCCAATGCTAAATTTATTGTTGCACGTGGCGAACCGCCGTAGCTAATTAAATCGGCTAAATCATTCAATCCAAAATCTGATGGGTTACGAGTTGCAAAAACAATATCTAAAATATATTGCTCAATTTTTTCATCAACATAAATATCCTGAACAAGTTTTCTACCCTTCAAAATATCTGCTGGCGAAATTACTTTATTTATTTTAGGAATACTTCCACCAACATTAAGCTTCATAATTGCTTGTTCTTCTTCGCGTGTTGGATAAGTAATTTTTACTTTGAGCATAAATCTATCAACTTGTGCTTCGGGTAACGGATATGTTCCTTCTTGCTCAATTGGGTTTTGAGTTGCAAGCACCAAAAATGGTTCTTCCAATTTATAAGTTTCAGAACCAATAGTTACTTGGCGTTCTTGCATTGCTTCCAACAAAGCCGATTGTACCTTAGCTGGTGCACGGTTAATTTCATCTGCAAGAATAAAATTTGCAAAGATTGGTCCCTTCTTAATTGAAAAGTCCCCTTCTTTTTGGTTATAAATCATCGTTCCAAGTAAATCGGCAGGAAGTAAATCTGGTGTAAATTGTATCCTCTGAAATTTTGCATCCATAGATGATGCAAGAGAATTGATGGCAAGAGTTTTCGCCAGTCCTGGTAAGCCTTCAAGCAATACATGCCCATTGCCGAGCAACCCAATAATAAGACGCTGAATCATCTCTTTTTGCCCAACTATAACTTTACCAATTTCGCCAAACAAATCGTCAACAAATTGACTCTCTTGTTTTATTTTTTCATTTAACTCGGTAATCTCCAATTTCGATTCCCCTTATTTTATGTTTAGTTTTTTAAATTCAACTTTGCTTTTACAACCGATTAAAATAAAAGTTTCACAAAAATTATATGGAATTATAACAGATAAACCGATTATACAAGACTCCAAATATAAAGATATTATTTGAGGTAGTGAAATAATTTTATAGTGCAAAAGTTTGGGGTAATATTTCTTAACGCTTTGTAGTTGTTGCCCATCTCAATATCTAAATTTTTGTGTCTCAGCAATTTTAGATTTACAAAAAACTATCCAGCTTTTGCTTAAAAGATTTATGTTCTTCAAAAATAAAATATGCCGATATTAAAATTAGAACAGTAAGTGCAGAGGTAATAACCAACAACAGATTATTACTAATTGGAAATGAGATGCTGGAAAAATATTCCATAATTTTGCTTACAAAAGAATTGTAGTATGTTTCTGAATTTACTTCTGCAACTGGTTTCGTTTTAAACACAAATCCAACTACCAATAATATTGATATAGCAAAAATGGATATCACAAACTTAAAAAATCCATTCTTTTTCTCTTACCTCATTGCAGTCCAATCGTCTAAAGCTGTTCCTTCATTGGCTTTCTTAATTTTTTGAAGTACCAAATCGTTCCTAGCACGCATTTCTGTTACCCATCCTTTTGCTTCCATTCGCAGAATAAAACAAAAAAGATAAAATGGAACAAGTACAACCATAAGTAAAGATGAATAAAAACTAATAAAAAGAACCACAGGGAGAATCACTATTATACTAAAAAAAACAATCCAACCATTTTTCCCCTCCTTATATAACACAAAAAGCATAAAAGGGGTAAAGACAATGGCGGCAAAAAACAATAGTGGTATAAACATTGGGATAAACCAAGAACCCAAATAGAGAAGCGATGATGAGACTTCATAGTTTAAATATTTGTAAAGATTCTCTAATCTACGGATGTTTTCACTTTTGTGTGAATTTACGTTTAACATTCTAACCTCAAATATTTTCTAATTCAATTGCTTCTTCCGAAAAAAATGGTTCGCCAAATTCTTTACGAATCAGAAATCCATAATGCCTTGCACGAGCTTCTAACATTTTAATGAATTTGGGGTCGCTAATAAAAGTAAGCTCCCCTTTTGCATTTGGATTATAAAACTGCGATTTGTAAGCCCTAACACTCTTCATTTTCAGTTCAAAATACTCCGAAATATCAACAATAAAAGAAGGGATAAATTCGTAAGTCTGCATATAATAATATAACTTATCTGGACGGTGAATCTCTTGTTTCTCTCCTTCAAATTCTGTTTCAATCTTTTTTAATCCAGAAAAGAAAACTGCCTCTTTTACAATTTTACTAGCACCAATGTGGTCTGGGTGGCGGTCGTTAAAATACGGAGCAAAAACAACTTGCGGTTTGTACTTTCTAATTAAGAATATAACTTTTTCAACAACTCCAATTTCTTGCTCAGCCTCATTCTTAACCTTAGCCTCAACTTTAACTTTTCCATCAGCAATTTTTAAATTTTCACGCACGGAGATTTTCAACACTTTTGAGGCTTCAGCAGTTTCTATTCTTCTCTGCTCTACTGTTCCGTTGCTACTTAACTCAGCTTCTGAAAAATCAACAATTCCAACAGATTTTCCTTCGGCTATAAATTTTGCAATTGTTCCGCCCATTCCAAGCTCTGCATCATCGGGATGAGCTGCAAATATTAATATATCCAATTTCATAGTTTTATCTTCTTTTCTGATGTATGTAATATAGTACTTCCACAAACTTAGCACATGTGTTTTCTCCACTAAAAACATCGGAGCAGGTTTGTAAAGATTTTAAATTAAAATTCTTTAGTCTTATGTCTGATATCTTGAATCTGATATCTGTTAATCTATCTTTATTTTTAACTTATCTGCCGGACTCTTTATTTTATTTATGGAATAAGAAGAAACGTGCGTGTAAATTTGAGTTGTTTCCAATCTTTTGTGACCTAACAATTCTTGAATGTACCTAATGTCCGTTCCATCATCCAACAAATGAGTTGCCCCGAAGGGATGGCTATGCCACAAAACTATGACGCAAAGTGTGAACTGTTGCTTTCTTTTTTATTCCAGCTTTTTTTATCGCTGTTTTAAAAACAGATTGCACACTTTTAGGGCTATACTTACCGCCATTTTGTCCTTCAATTAAATAATCTTGGGGCTTGTATGTTTTATAGTAACTACGTAATACCTCCAAAACATTTTCCGAAAGCATAATATACCTATCCTTTTTGCCTTTTCCTTCTCTAATATGAATCCGCATTGCTTCAGAATCAATATCCCCAATTTTTAATTCAAGCAATTCCCCAAGCCTTAGCCCCGCCGAATATATTAATAATAAAATTGTCTTATGTTTTAAATTTTGAGTTACCGCAAGGAGTTTTGAAATATCCGAAAATGACAAAACAGTTGGCAACAAATGCGGTTTGCGAAGTTTAAGATTTAATGCTTCGGGAATTGGCTTACTAAATACTTTTATGTATAAATATCGGATAGTTGCAATTATCTGTTTCATCGTAGAAAACGAGTAACTCTTTTCGGTTTTGCAATAAAATAAATAATTTTGAATCTCCTTTTCAGTAACCTTTTCAACATTAAGGTTTTCAACCCAATCAAGAAAAAGTTTTAGAGCAGACAAATAATTTTTAATTGTCTGCTCGGAATAATTTTCAATTATTAAATTTTTATTGAAGCTTTCTATAATTTTTTGTTTCTTCATATATAATATGATATATTTGCGTAATATAAACAACTAAATATAACATATAGTCCCGCTATATACAATAGGTGTATTGGGACGTTACCTGCAAGCACAAAACAGAACGTAAAAAAGTCAAAAAATAATAATTTTGGCTTTTTAAATTTGCATATAATATACGTGTATATTATATTTGCAACTTGTAAATTAAAATAAAA
>CAMZLW010000013.1 GCA_947311785.1 uncultured Ignavibacteriales bacterium
AAGGGAGACAGTTTATTTTATGATGGAAATTTGGGTATTGGCAAAGCATTTCATAATGTAACATTTCACGATACGATTCAAAATGTACTTTTACAGGGTAATAATGGTTTTTATAATGAAAAAACAGGCTACTCTTTAATGACAGATAGTGCTTTGTTTATTATTGCAGGAGCAACTGATGCCGATTCTTTATATTTACATGCAGATACCTTAATGACTTACAATGACACAATTATTGAAAATGGGCAAGAAAAACCATATAGAATGATATTAGCATTTCATCACGTAAAAACATTTAAAAATGATTTTCAGTCAATGTGCGACTCCCTTGTTTATGATTTAAAAGATTCAATTATTGAAATGCATATAAACCCAGTTTTGTGGTCGGATTCTAATCAACTTTCTGCAAATTACATTGAAATTCAAACATATAAGAATGAAGTTGATAGGATTGATATGAATGATAAAGCATTTATAATTTCGCAATCAGACTCAATTCGGTATAATCAAATTTATGGAGATGATATGGTTGCCTATATCGACGATAAAAGCTTATCACAAATTGATGTTATAAATAATGGAAAATCTGTTTATTTTATAAAAGATGAAAATAAAAAATTAATTGGTGTAAATTTTATTGAATGTAAAGACATGGAAATTTACATGAAAGATAGCAAAGTGGATAAAATTTGGTTCTTTGAAAAACCTGTTGGGAAAATTCACCCACCTCTAACTTTAAGTACAACAGAAATGTTATTGCCTGGGTTTAAGTGGAATGCCGGGAATAGACCCAAAAATAAGCTGGATATTTTTATATGGAAACAAAATTCTTCAGAAGACTTTAGCATTCCAGAAAATGCTCAAGGTGAAAAAAATAAAAACAATTTAAAAACTAAAGAAAAGATAGCCCCAGAGGAAAAACCTAATGAAAATATTGACTCGAAAAATAAAAATGCCACTTTTAATAATACCATGTAATAGGGATAAACACAACGTTTTATATTTCAAAATTTATTGACAAAACCGAAATAAAAATATTTTATAATTGTTTTTTTAACTAAATTTGTGATTCACGGTTAAAAACGGACGAGAAATGAAAAAGATTATACCAGCAATAGACAGAAACCTTTTAATGTTAGAATTAACAGATAATAGATTTGTTAGAAAAACTAACTTTGGGGACAATAAAATATATATTTGTACGGCTCAGAACTCACCAAATGTTATGAAAGAAATTGGGAGATTAAGAGAATTGGCTTTTAGAAAAGCAGGAGGAGGCACAGGTAAAGAATTGGATGTAGATTCTTATGATACAGCAGAAATTCCTTATAAGCAATTAATCGTTTGGGATAATGAAGATGAAGAAATAACAGGAGGCTATCGTTTTATTGATTTAAATACCGTAGCTAAAAAAGAACGAGAAAGCATGAAGCTTGCAACACAAGGACTTCTAAACTTTTCGGAGAGATTTATTAAAGAATATATGCCATACACAATTGAACTTGGTCGCTCTTTTGTTCAACCAAATTTTCAATCTGCAAATGCAGGAAGAAAAGCATTGTTTGCTTTAGATAACTTGTGGGATGGGCTGGGAGCTTTAATTAAGAATAATCCAAATGCAAAATATTTCTTTGGTAAAGTTACAATGTACACTGATTTTGATAAGTTTGCCAGAGATTTAATCCTATATTTTATGAATTTACACTTTGGAGACAAAGAAAATTTAGTTTCTCCTAAAAAGGCTCTCCCTTATCATCATGATGAAAGTGAACTTCGCAAATTCTTCCCTACTGATGATTTTAATGCAAACAAAAGAATCCTTTCTAAAGAAGTTAGGGCAAGAGGTGAAAATGTTCCTCCTTTAATTAATGCATACATGGGTTTATCAAGTACCATGAAATGTTTTGGAACTTCAACAAATACAAATTTTGGAGATGTTGAAGAAACTGGAATACTAATAACAATAGCTGATATATACGAAGATAAAAAGAAAAGACACCTTAACTTCTAAAGTTTTACAATTTTTTAGAATATAGCTTTAGGCTTTAAACATCCCGGCCTATGTACTCAGAATAGTCCTTAATTATTGGTTTGTAATCATCATTAAATAATGGCGACGAAATCATAAAGTCTGCAGTAGAACGGTTTGTTGCAGTTGGAACATTATAAAGAACCGCAATTCGTAAAAGAGCTTTCACATCAACATCATGAGCCTGTTGGTGCATAGGATCCCAAAAAAAGAAGAACATGTCAATTTTTCCTTCTGAAATTAAAGCTCCCAATTGTTGATCTCCTCCCAAAGGCCCTGATTTTAATTTTACAATCTCAAAAAACTGGTTTTTTCCATGCCTATCTGCAAGGGCCTGTTCAACTAATTTGCCAGTTGTTCCTGTACAATATATTTTATGGTCAATAAGTTTTTGCCAATTCCATTCAACCCATGTTATTAAGTCTTCTTTTCTGTTATCGTGTGCAACAAGTGCTATGTTTTTCATATTGGTTTCAATTATTTAAGACGACAATATTATGAAAATATTTGTTAATTTAATATTAAGTTTCTTATAATAGTTATGCTTTCCTAATTTTATTGAAAAATTCACTAATTATTTCTGAACATTCAAATTCTAAAATGCCTCTTATTATTTTTGTTTTTGGGTGTATTGCATTTTTACAAATAGAAGTATAACCTCTTTTTTTATCACTTGCACCATAAACAATTTCGCCAACTTGCGACCAATACGTTGCCCCAGCACACATTACACATGGCTCAATAGTAACATATAAAGTGCAATTTTTTAGATATTTAGCCCCAAGTTTATTTGTTGCAGATGTAATTGCCTGTATCTCAGCGTGAGCTGTGGCATCGTTTAAAGTTTCTGTTAAATTGTGAGCCCTTGCTATTATTTTGTTTTTAAAAACAATAACTACCCCAACAGGAACTTCATTTTTATCAAAAGCAAATTTGGCTTGCATTAATGCTTGCCTCATAAAATATTCGTGTTTTGCAATATCTTGCATTGTTTTCTGTTTTATTGTAAGAAGATAAAAATATTCATTTTCAGCAAATATAAAAAAAGTAATTCTGCTAAAAAAGTGTTCAAAAAATCTTTTTAACTAAGCATTTGTTATTTTAAAAACGTGCTTTCATAAAACAAAAATTAGTATATTTGCATAAATAACGATTTAAAGAAATTAATGAAAAGTTTAAAAGATAAATTTAAAGAATACCTAAAGAAAAAATCAACTTTTGGAAAGATAACGGATATTATATTCGTCTTGTTTTTAGTTGCCCTATTTATTCCAAATAGTCGAATTGCAATTGGTGGTTTTGTAAACCGAATAAAAGCAATGGTTGTTGAACCATCTTTAGACGATACTGGTAATGAAGAAATCGTTAATTTTAATGATATAAATTGGCAATTAACCGATATAAATGGAAGCACTATAAATTTTCAAGATTATAAAGGGAAGGTTGTATTTTTAAATTTTTGGGCAACTTGGTGTCCTCCTTGCGTTGGCGAAATGCCTGGAATACAAGATCTTTATGATAAATTTAAAGATAACAATGATGTTGTGTTTTTGTTAGTATCTAATGAAGAACTTTCTAAAATTAAAACCTTTATTGATAAAAGAGAATATACATTTCCCGTTTTTTCAAGTAGGTATAAATCTCCAGATGTTTTTTTCTCTAAAAGTATTCCTACAACATTTGTTATTTCAAAATATGGAAAAATAAAAGTAAAAGAAACAGGTGCTGTTAATTGGGGAGGTAACAAAATGGAGCAAATAATTAAGGATTTACTTAATAAATAATTATATTTTTTAACTCTTATAAACAAATTAAAATGAAAAACTTAAAAACATTATTAACGGTTATCGCACTTTTTGCAATAACAAGTTCAAGTTTTGGACAAAAAGTGAAAATTAAAGAAGGGAATTTAGATTTTCTTAGTGGAGTAAAAGAATTAAAGTTAGAATATACCTACGATAACATGAAAGTTGGTAAATATTCAGAAGCAGAGTATGTTGCAAAAAAGAAAGCCGAGTACAATAAAAAAGAAGCTGGCAAAGGTGACAAATGGGTTGCTGCATGGACAGAGGATAGAGAAACAAGATTCGAGCCTAAATTTGAAATGTTATTTTCAAAATTTATGGATAAGGTTGATGTTGATGCTAGCCCTAATGAAGACGCAAAATACACATTAATTCTTCATACTTATTTTACAGAGCCAGGTTATTATATTGGTATTTCTTCTGCTCCTGCGATGATTAATACTGAGGCTATTTTTGTAGAATCCAAAAATCACGATAAGGTTTTATGCCTTATTGATATGAAAAAAGCACCAGGAAGATCGGGAGCAGGCTTTGATACTGGCGAAAGAATTAAAGAAGCTTATGCAAAAACAGGAAAATCATTAGCAAAATTTTTACTAAAAAAGAAAGCATTCAAATAGAAGCATCTTTTAGGGTTAATAAAAACGGACAGCTTTTAAAGTTGTCCGTTTTCTATTTTTGATACTATTTCTTCAATCCATTTATCTGTTCCATCAGGATCATATTCATATTTTAAATTCGTTTTAAAAATCCGAGCAATACCTTGCCAAAAAAAAGCCGTAACACCGCCTTTAAAATGTTTCACTAATTCATAAGATGTATGAGATGTTTCCCTGTCAACTAATTTTATTAAAATACGCCCTTGTGAATAAGTCATATTTCTAATAACACCCTCAAACTTTCTTTTTAATTCTTTTTCTTTAGCTTTAAGATATTTTTTTCGCTCCCTGTTATTTTCCATATTATTTAAAACAAATTCTGTTTCTACAAAAAGGTTTTTAATTAATATTGAATATGGATATACTTTTTTAACATTCCGAACCAATCTGTTATATCTCCGTCTTTGTCTTTTGTTTTTAAAAGTTCTTTTTGGGTATATAATAACAGGTTTTATCTTCATATGAAGGCTTGTATCTCCAAATTCATCAATTCTTTGTTCAACAATTGCCCCCCCGTTATTTTTTAACTCTTCTAGCATTTCAATTGCACTCATCTTTTTTTGCCCAAAAGAATATACATTAAAAATTAATAATATTATAAGAAGGTTATTACGCATACAATAACAAACGGTTTATCTTGATGTAAAATTACTTCAATTTTTAATTAATATAGTTAAAAATTAATCCTTTTTAATTAAATTTATACAAAAACAAATTAAAAAAGCTCAACAATAATTGCTGAGCTATATTTTAAAACCGTAAATATTTAAGCACTAAAAGTAGGAAACTTTCTATCAACTTTTTTCAATAAACCCTGCAATACTTTCCCAGGACCTACTTCAGTGTATGATGTTGCACCGTCGGCAATCATATTTTTCATAATTTGTGTCCAGCGTACCGGAGCGGTAAGTTGTGCAATCAAATTATTCTTTATTTCTTCGATATCGCTTACTGCTGTTGCTGAAACATTCTGATAAACTGGACAAATAGGTTTTGAAAAATGTGTATTTTCAATTGCTGCAGCAAGTTTTTCGCGTGCAGGCTCCATCAAAGGCGAATGAAAAGCACCCCCTACATTAAGTTTTATAACACGTTTTGCACCGGCTTCCGTTAATTTTTCGGCAGCTTTGTCAATCCCGCTTATCGAACCGGAAATTACGATTTGCCCGGTGGTATTATAATTTGCTGGAACAACAACATCATTAATTGAAGCACATATTTCTTCAACCTTTTCGTCTTCCGCACCTAAAACCGCAGCCATTGTCGAAGGTTCAATCTCACATGCTACTTGCATGGCATTTGCTCTTTTTGCAACTAATTTAAGACCATCTTCAAATGAAAGAACATTATTTGCAACAAGAGCAGAAAATTCGCCTAAGGAATGACCAGCAACCATTTCTGGTTTAAAATTTTCTAAAGTTTTAGCAAGAATAACTGAATGCAAAAATATTGCAGGTTGAGTTACATTTGTTTGACGCAAATCTTCATCTGTTCCATCAAACATTAAATCTGTAATTCTAAACCCTAAAATTTCATTTGCTTTTTCAAACAGTTCTTTTGCAATTTCTGAATTTTCGTATAAATCTTTGCCCATTCCTACAAATTGAGCTCCCTGTCCGGGAAAAACGTATGCTTTCATATTTTTATTTTAATATTTTAAAAATACAAATCTACAAATAATATTTAATTCTAAAGTTTACACAATGTTTAATTGAGTTTTTCATACATTTTTGTAATTATATCCATTTTTTCTTGTAACTCATTTGTAATCTGATATATCTCTGTAATATAAACTTTATTCAGTTTAAACCCTTTTGTTTCATACCGAAATAGTATTTTAACAACTTTTATCTTGTTTTTTATAATATCATTATTGTCTTTATAGGATGAAATTATTTTTAATGATTTCCAAAACTCATTCTTTGCAGTATTATATTCTTTTTTAATAAGCTTTTTGTCTTCAAAAGCCCAAGAGTCTGCAAAGTAAAATAATGCTATTCTTTGGGAAAGCATTCGTTGTCTTCCACTAATGTTTATGATACTTTCCTTTTTTTTATCTGCTTTTTTCTCTAAGAGCAAAACAACATTATTACATTCTTTTAAAACTTCATTGCTTAGCAACAAAACAGCTTCGGCACTTATAATATCGGGAGTAGAATTAAATTTAGTTCTATAATGATTCCAAATACTATCAACTTTATTTATTTGTTTTTCTGTTTTAAAAAAACTATTTTTTGAAGAAAATGCTAATAATTCTCTCTGATTTTTTATAAATAAATCTGAAGACGATTTTAGCTCAAGCCTTGCTTTTTTCACAATAGCTTTGTCGGTACAGATGCCATTAAAAAGAAAGTTTTTAGCAATGCGTTGTGACAGCATTCTTTGCTGACCTGCTTTGTTAATTGCCTCTGAGATATTATTTATTTGAGAGTTTATAACTTTTGTATTGAAAAAAAAGAATATAAAAGTCATTAACAAAAAGAACATTTTATTCATAACATTTGGTTTGTTGTTGCAGGGCAAAGATATAAAACAAAGCCATTTATCAAAGCTTCAACTTGCTAAAAAAGTAAATAATAATTACCTTTGCAAATAATTTAAAAGATAAAAATATGGATTACAAAGTAAAAGATATAAACTTAGCCGACTTCGGACGTAAAGAAATCCTTCTTGCTGAACATGAAATGCCCGGATTAATGGCTTTAAGAGAAAAATATGGAGCAAGCAAACCTCTGAAAGGTGCAAAAATTACCGGTTCTCTTCACATGACAATTCAAACTGCAGTTTTAATTGAAACTTTAGTTGAATTAGGAGCAGATGTACGATGGGCAAGTTGTAATATTTTTTCAACACAAGACCATGCTGCTGCGGCAATTGCAGCTTCAGGAATTCCTGTTTTTGCTTGGGAAGGTGAAACCTTAGAAGAGTATTGGTGGTGTACAGAAAAAGCATTATTGTTTCCTAATGGTGCAACTCCAGATTTAATTGTTGATGATGGTGGAGATGCAACCATGATGGTTTTAAAAGGGTTTGAAGCTGAAAATGATTCCTCTATTTTAGATGAAGATGTAAAACAGGAAGATGAGATTGAACTTTTGAAAAGACTAAAAGTAGTTCTTTCTGAGAATAAAGGTATTTGGCATAAAGCTGTTGAAACATTAAAAGGTGTTTCAGAAGAAACCACAACGGGTGTGCATAGGCTTTATCAATTAATGGATGCTGGCAAATTATTATTTCCTGCAATTAATGTAAATGATTCTGTTACAAAATCTAAGTTTGACAATAAATACGGTTGTAGAGAATCAGCAGTAGATGCTATTAAAAGAGCAACAGATTTAATGATTGCAGGAAAGCGTGTAACCGTTTGTGGTTATGGTGATGTAGGTAAAGGTACAGCAGCATCTTTTCAAGGAGCAGGAGCAATTGTAACGGTTACGGAAATTGATCCAATATGTGCATTACAAGCAGCAATGGATGGTTTTGAAGTAAAAAAATTAGAAACTGTAATTGGTAATACGGATATTGTAATTACAACTACAGGAAATAAAGATATTGTACAGTCGCAACATTTTGAAGCGATGAAAGATAAAATTATTGTATGTAATATCGGTCATTTTGACAATG
Source organism: uncultured Ignavibacteriales bacterium (assembly GCA_947311785.1). GTDB lineage: Bacteria > Bacteroidota > Ignavibacteria > Ignavibacteriales > Melioribacteraceae > 1-14-2-50-31-20. The sequence goes on from CAMZLW010000013.1 coordinate 8,118, forward strand.
AAATAGATATGGCTTGGTTAAATGATAATTATGGCAATACAAAAGTAGAAATCAAACCACAAGTTGATAAATATACAATTAACGGAAAGGATATTATTATTTTAGCCGAAGGACGTTTGGTTAACTTAGGTTGTGCTACAGGACATCCAAGTTTTGTGATGAGTAATTCATTTACAAACCAAACATTGGCGCAAATAGAATTATGGACAAATAGAGATGCTTATGAAAACAAAGTGTATATGTTACCAAAACATTTAGATGAAAAAGTAGCAAAATTACATCTTGAAAAAATAGGTATTGAATTAACAGAATTACGTGAAGATCAAGCAGCGTATATTGGTGTTACAGTTGATGGACCATACAAACCAGAACATTATAGGTATTAATCAAATGTTGGGGGTGTAGCTCAGTTGGCTAGAGCGCAATGTCATTAAGTTAAGGAAATTTCATATCGTATCTCTTTGATTTTTAGTAACTTTAAATAATCTCCTTCGTCTAAATTTTTCTTTATTTCGTGGAATTGATC